>JBJTVI010000056.1:0-2266 GCA_046081145.1 Rubrivivax sp. | reverse complement strand
CCACCAGGGCCTGCACGGCGGCCGCTGCCAGGCTGCCCGCGGGCTCGACCTCGCCGAGCACCGGCCCTCCGGGCATCACCGGGTAGCCCATCGTGTTGACGAGCAGCACGCCCCCCAGCGCCAGCGCGCGCAGCGCGTCGGGCAGCTCCAGGCGAGCCGGCGCCGTCACTGCCTCGTCTTCAGGCGCTCCACGGCCTGCGCCACGGCGCTCGCCTGTTCCGCGCGCGAGGCGGCAGCCTCGCGGCGACCCTGAAGCTCCACCACGCCTTCCTTGAGCCCGCGATCCGACACCACCAGGCGCAGCGGCACGCCGATCAGCTCCCAGTCGGCGAACATCGCGCCCGGGCGCTCGCCGCGGTCATCCAGCAGCACGTCCACGCCGCAGGCGGCGAGTTCGTCGTGGAGCCGGTCGGCCGCCGCGCGCACCTCGGCGCTGCGGTCGTAGCCGATCGGGCAGATCACGACCTCGAAGGGCGCCATCGACACCGGCCAGATGATCCCGCGCTCGTCGTGGTTCTGCTCGATGGCCGCACCCAGCAGACGCGTCACGCCGATGCCGTAGCAGCCCATCTCCATCAGGCGGGGCTTGCCGTTCTCGTCGAGGTAGGTCGCACCCATCGCCTGGCTGTACTTCGTGCCCAGGTAGAACACGTGCCCCACCTCGATGCCACGCTGGATCGCGAGCACGCCCTGCCCATCGGGGGAAGGGTCGCCCGCCACGACATTGCGGATGTCGGCCACGAGATCGGGCTCGGGCAGGTCGCGGCCCCAGTTCACGCCCGTGTAATGGTGATCCTCCAGGTTGGCGCCGCAGATGAAGTCGTGCATGTGGGCTACCGTCCGGTCGGCCACCACCTTCACCGGCACGCGCGTGCCCACCGGCCCGAGGTAGCCGGGCTTGCAGCCGAAGTGAGCGTCGATCTCGGCCAGCGTGGCAAAGCGAAAGCCCCCCTTGAGCCCGGGCACCTTGCCCGCCTTGACCTCGTTGAGGGAGTGGTCGCCGCGCACCAGCAGCAACCATACCGTCGTGCGCGTGATGGCGCCCGACTCATCGGTCTCGTCGGTGGCCAGCACCAGCGACTTCACCGTCTGCGTCAGCGGCACGCCCAGCAGCGTTGCCACCTGCTCGCAGGTGCTGCAGCCCGGGGTGGGGGTGTTGACGAGCGCGGTGGCCGGGGCTGCGCGCACACTCACGAGCGCCATGGCCTCGGCCAGCTCGATGTTGGCCGCGTAGTCGGAGGTGGGGCAGTACACCACGGCGTCCTCGCCCGTGTCGGCGATCACCTGGAACTCCTGCGAGAGGTCGCCGCCGATGGCGCCGGTGTCGGCCGCCACCGCACGGTACTGCAGCCCGAAGCGGTCGAAGATCGCTCGGTAGGCCTGCGACATCGCCTCGTAGCTGCGGCGTGCACCGGCTTCGTCACGGTCGAAGGAGTAGGCATCCTTCATCGTGAACTCGCGCCCGCGCATGAGGCCGAAGCGCGGCCGGCGCTCGTCGCGGAACTTGGTCTGGATGTGATAGAAGTTCTTCGGCAGCTGGCGGTAGCTGCGCAGCTCCTGGCGGGCGATGTCGGTGATCACCTCCTCGCTCGTGGGCTGGATGATGTAGTCGCGCTGGTGGCGGTCCTTCACGCGCATGAGCTCCGGGCCCATCTTGCCGAAGCGCCCCGTCTCCTGCCAGAGCTCGGCCGGCTGCACAACGGGCATCAGGAGCTCGATCGCGCCGGCGCGGTCCATCTCCTGGCGGATGATGGCCTCGACCTTGCGGATCACGCGCAGGCCCATCGGCATGTAGCTGTAGATGCCCGCCGACAGGCGCTTGATCATCCCCGCGCGCACCATGAGCCGGTGGCTCACGACCTCGGCGTCGGCGGGCGCCTCCTTGAGGGTGGCGATGAAGAAGGAGCTGGCTTTCATGCAGGGGCGCTCTCGCATCCGGGAAAGCGAGGCGTCGCTGGCCGCGACGGCCCGGTGCTATATTGAGCTCAGTCAAGAATCCGGGGTCCGATTATGCTCGACCGAGAGGGCTTCAGGCCCAACGTCGGCATCATCCTGCTCAATGCGCGCAACGAGGTCTTCTGGGGCAAGCGCCTGAGGACCCATTCGTGGCAGTTCCCGCAGGGCGGGATCAAGCCCGGCGAGTCGCCCGAGCAGGCGATGTTCCGCGAGCTGCACGAGGAAGTGGGGCTGCGCCGCGAGCACGTTGAAATCGTCGCGCGCACGCGCGACTGGCTGCGCTACGAGGTGCCCGAGCACTTCATCCGGC
>JBJTVI010000055.1:0-14049 GCA_046081145.1 Rubrivivax sp. | reverse complement strand
CGGGGCGTGCCAGGTAGTCGTAGCTGAGCGGCGCCTCCAGGATGTTGGCCAGCAGCGAGACGGTGTTGGAGTCGCTGTTGGTCTGCGGCGGGTCGAGGATGGTCTCGGCGGCGGCAAGGGCCAGGCGCAGCACCTTGCGTGCGCCAGCGGCGCCCGGTGGTCGCGGCGCCGGGGCCGAAGCCGGGCTCGCTGCCGACAAGGCCTTCGCGCCCGGCCCGAGGGCGGCCGTCGCAGCGGCACCCTGCAGCAGGCGGCGGCGCTTCATCCCGGGGCCGTGCTCGAGGCGAGCCGGCTACTTCGCCGGGCGCCGGGCGGCGTCGATGTCCACCATGTGCCACCACTCGAGCCAGAACAGCGGCCGGCGGTAGCCCACGAGCCAGGGGTGCACGAGCTCGTTGTTGAGGCGGTGCACCGTGACCTTGTAGGGCATGTAGGCCGTGGCGATGAGCTTGGCCTGGCGAAACAGCTGCTCGCGCTCGGGGCCGTCGGCGATCACCTGCATGCGCTGGTAGAGGCGGTCGAACTCCGCGTTCTTAAAGCGCGCCAGGTTCTGGCTGCCCGACTGCGGCCCGTACAGGCGCGCCAGCGACCCCTGGCCGTCGGTGCCCACGGCCGAGGAGCCCAGCGCCCAGAGCATCAGCTTGCCCGCGCGCGCCGCCTTGAGCTGCTCGGGCCACTTGCCGATGGAGAAGTTCACGCGGATGCCCACGCGGGCCATGTTCGTCTTCCACAGCTCATCGAACTGGCGGCTCGTCTGGTCGGGCTGCGTGGCCACCTCCAGCACCAGCGGCTTGCCGTCGAGCTGCTCGCGCCAGCCGTCGCCGTTGCGGTCCGTGTAGCCGTGCAGGTCCAGCAGGGCCTGAGCGCGCGCCGGGTCGAAGTCGCCGTTCTCGCTCTTGAATTTGGGGTCGTAGCCTGTGGTGTGCGGCACCACCATCGACTGCGCCGGCACCGCCTGGCCGCGCCGGATGACGCGGATCTCGCGCTCCACGTCCATCGCCAGGGCGATCGCGCGGCGCAGCGCCACGCGCTCGGGCGTGTAGCCCCCCACCACGGGGTCTTCCATGTTGAAGTAGGTGAAGGCCGTGTCCGGGTTGAGCGAGCGGTAGCCCTGCACACCCTGCTTGGCGAGGTTGGGCGCCACGCGGCCGTTGGGCATGGCCTGGTTCACGTACTCGCCTGGCACCGGCACGTAGTCGATCTGGCCATTGAGGAAGGCGAGCCAGCGCGGCTGCATCTCCTCGATGATGGAGATCTCCACCCGGTCGATCATCGGCAGGCGCCGGCCCTTGAAGCGCGCCAGCAGGGCCTGGCCCTCGGTGTCGTCGGCGCCGGGCTCGGCCTCGTAGCGCACGTCGCGGTAGCTCGGGTTGCGCTCCAGCACGATGAGCGAGGAGCGGCGCCACTGCACGAGCCGGAAAGGCCCCGTGCCCACGGGATGCCCGGGGATCGCCTCGCCGTACTTCTCCACCACCTCGCGCGCCACCGCGCCCAGCAGGTCGTGCGAGGCCAGGCCGTCGCCGAAGCGCGGGCGCGGCTCCTCCAGGCGGTACTGGATCGTGTAGCGGTCCAGTGCGCGCACGCCCTCGATCTCGGTGTCGTAGTCGAAGGGCTTCTTGTCCTTGAGCGCGCGCTCGCGCAGCGCGGCCAGGCCCAGGTACTTCTGGTCGAGGATGCCCGCCACCACCGGGCTCTTGTTGGCGGGGTCGGCAAAGCGCTTGAGGGCGTAGACGAAATCCTGAGCCGTGACCTCGCGCGGCTTGCCGCCGAAGGCCGGGTCGTCGGCAAAGTAGATGCCGCGCCGGATCTTCACCGTCCAGGTGCGGAAATCCTCCGAATGCTCGGGCATGCCTTCGGCGATGACGGGGCGGATCTTCACCGGCCGCGCCAGGTGGTCGTAGGTGTACAGGCTCTCGAAGATGTGGGCCGTGACGATGCGCGAATAGAGGTCGACGATGCGCGCGGGGTCGAAGCCGGTTTCGGCCACGGGAAAGACATAGCGCAGCACCTTCTGGCCGCCCGGTGCGGGTGAAGGCGCCTGCGCCCGCAGCGGCGCAGCCCCGAGCAGCGCCAGCGAGGCCGCAGCGTAGGCAGCCTGGCGTGCCAGCAGGCGCCGGGTCAGGAGGCGGTCGGTCATCGCAGCGGCGAAGGTGGATGCGTGGCGGGGGGCGGGCAGGCGGGCGTGGAGCGTGACACAGCCGCTCGATCAGGGCAGGTTCTGCGCCTGCTGCTGCGCATCCACGTCCACGTACTTCCAGAAGAGCCCGCGGAAGTGGCTCGCGTGGTAGCCCTGCACCCACGGGTGCACGAGGTCGGTGGCGAAGCGGTGGGCATGCACCTTGTAGGGCATCCAGGCCACCATCATGTCGCGCGCCTGGTGCATCGCCGCGAGCCGCTCCGGGCCATCGGGCAACTGGCGCTGCGCCTCGTACAGGCGGTTGAACTCGGGCCGGTCGAAGCGCGAGTGATTGGCCTGCCCCTTGTTGGGGCCGTAGCCCAGGGCGATGAAGGTGTCGCCATCGGGCGAGCCCGCGCTCCAGCCCACACCCCACATCATGAGCTTGCCGGCCCGGCTGGCCTTGAGGTTCTCCGGCCACTTGGCCGTCTTGAACTCGATGCGGATGCGCAGCGCATCCATGTTCTTCTTCCACAGCTCGGTGAGCTGGCGGCTTTGCTGGTCGGGCTGCGTGGCGTACTCGAGCACGAGCGGCTTGCCGTCGGGCTGGTCGCGCCAGCCATCGCCGTTGCGGTCGATGTAGCCGTGCAGGTCCAGCAGCGCCTTGGCCCGCGCCAGGTCGTAGGTGCTCATCTCCGACTTGTAGGCCGGGTCGTAGCCGTAGGTCTCCGGCCCGATCGCGCTTTGCCCCGGGATGGCCTGGTTGCGCCGCACGAGGCGGATCTCGCGCTCGAGGTCCACGCCCAGCGAAATCGCGCGGCGCAGCGCCACCTTGTGCGGCTCGTAGCCGCCCACCACGGGGTTTTCCATCCCGAAGTAGCTCACCGCCACGTCGGCGCGCGGGTAGCGCTCCATCTGCACGCCACGCTTCTTGAGATTCGGGGCGAGCTGGTTGTTGGGGATGGCCACGCTCGTGAACTCGGCGGGCAGCTGTTCGATCAGGTCTTGTCCGCCATTGAGGAAGGAGAGCCAGCGCGGCTGCGTCTCCTCGATGATGGAGATCTCCACGCGGTCCACCAGCGGCAGCTTGCGCCCCTTGAAGCGCGCGGCCGTGGCCTGCCGGGCGGCGTCACCCTCGGGCGGGTTCTCCTCGTAGCGCACCTCGCGGTAGTTCGGGTTGCGCTCGAGCACCATCTTCGAGCTGCGCTTCCACTGCGCGAGGCGAAAGGGCCCGGTGCCCACCGGGTGCTCGCCCACCTTGTCGCCGTAGAACTCCACCACCTCGCGCGCCATCGCGCCCAGGATGGCCCCGCCGACGAAGTTCTGGGTGAAGCGCGGCTGCGACTCGGCCAGGCGCACCTGGAAGGTGTAGCGGTCCAGCGAGCGCACGCCCTCGACCTCGCGGTCGTAATCGAATGGCTTCTTGGCCGCCATGAGCTCCTTTCGCAGCTCCGACAGGCCCAGGATCTTGGCGTTTTCCAGCAGGTAGAGCTTGCCGCTCTTCCAGCGCGGGTCGTAGTGGCGCTTGAGGGCGTAGACGTAGTCGGCCGCGACGAGCTCGCGCCGCTGGCCCTTGAAGGCCGGGTCGTCGGCAAAGTAGATGCCCGGCTGGATGCGCACCGTGAAGGTCTTGAAGTCGCTCGACACCTCGGGCATCTGCGCCGCGGTGGCCGGGCGGATGCGCACGGGCTTGGCCAGGAACTCGTACTCCAGCGGCCCGTCGAAGATGCCCGCGATGACGGTGTTGGAGTACAGGTCCGTGACCTGTGCCGGGTCGAAGTTGGTCTCGGCGATCGGGAAGGCGTAGCGCAGCGTTTTCACGGGCGCGCCGGCCGCGGGACGGGCTGCCGGGCCGCTCTGCGCGGCCGAGGCCTCGGCGTGGCGGGTGGGGGCCGTGCTGCCGGCAGCCAGGACCACAGCGGCGGCCAGCACCAGCGCGAGGGAAGGCTTCACAGGCATCGGCTCGGGCAACGGAAAAGTTCGGGGGCGGGAGGCGGCCGTCTGCCGCGCGCGGCACGGCCACCCAGGAAGGTGCTCCAGTCTACCGGCGCGCACGCAGGCGGCGCTTGGCGGTTTTCCCACGCCGTGGCACGGGATTGGATGCCCCTTGGCCGCACTTGGCCACGGGCAAACGCGGGGGAGGCCCCTGGCGGGGTCGCCCTACACTCGCGCGTTCTCGACCCCTGGGCTTTCCCGACATGGCCGCCTACATCCTGCGGCGCCTGTGGCAGATGGTGCCGACCCTCCTCGGCGCGGTGCTGCTGGTGTTCTTCCTCTTCAAGTTCTTCGGCGGTGACCCCGCCGAGATCCTCGGCGGCTTGAATGCCACGCCCGAGCAGATCGCGGCCATCCGCCAGCAGCTGGGCCTGGACCAGCCGGTGTGGGTGCAGCTCGGGATCTACCTCAAGAGCATCATCACCTTCGACTGGGGCAAGAGCTGGGCCACCAACGAAGCGGTGGCCAACCTCTTTGCCTCGCGGCTGCCGGCCACCCTCACGGTGATGCTGCCCATCCTGATCCTAGACGTGCTGCTGGCCCTGCCCATCGCGATGTGGGTGGCCTACCGCCGAGGCTCGCTCACCGACCGCACGATCATGGTGGTCACCACCGTGGCGCTGTCGATCAGCTTCCTCGTCTACATCATCGTGGGCCAGTACGTCTTCGGCTTCCAGCTCGGCTGGTTCCCGGTGCAGGGCTGGAGTGACAGCGTCTGGACGAACCTGCTCACTTATGCGCCGCTTCCCGTGCTGCTGGCCGTGATGGTGGGCATCGCGCCGCAGACGCGCCTGTACCGCAGCTTCTTCCTCGACGAGCTCGGCCAGGACTACGTGCGCACCGCGCGCGCCAAGGGCCTGACCGAGAACGCGGTGATGTTCAAGCACGTGCTGCGCAACGCCATGATCCCGATCCTCACCAACATCGGGTTGCAGTTGCCCGGCGTCTTCGTGGGCTCCTTCCTCATCGAGGTCTTCTTCTCCATCCCGGGCCTGGGGCGCGAGGTGCTGCTGGCGGTCAACCGCAGCGACTACCCGGTGATCCAGGCGGTGGCGGTGTACCTGGCGATGCTGACGATGGTGATCAACCTCATCGTGGACCTGCTGTTCAAGATGGTGGATCCGAGGGTGGTGCTCAAGTGACGACTCTGGTGACTCCTGCCGGCTCGGCCCCTGGCGCCGCCGCCCCCGCCACCCGCTCCGAGGGCGTGTGGCACGCCGCGTGGCGGCGCTTCAAGACGGATCGGGTCGGGGTCGTCTCGGCCCTGATCGTGCTGGCCTTCCTGGTGCTCATCGTCTTTTCCTCGCTCGGGCTGGTGGCCAAGAACTGGCAGGCCGAGGTGGGCGTGGCCAACGCGCCGCCCACCTTTCTGGGCCCGCGTCCGGCCGAGGCCGTGGGCGCGGTCGAGGTGCCCAAGGGGCCCAACGCCGACCTCTCCGCGGTGGACCCGCTGGCCCCGCGCTACGCTGAGATCGATGAAGCGGCCAAGAAGTACCGCACCGCCGACACCGTCAAGGCCGAAACCCTGCCCATGGGCGCGGACAAGCTCGGGCGCGACGTACTTTCCAAGGCCATCCAGGGCACCGAGATCTCGGTCTTCGTCGGCGTGCTGGCCGCCCTCGTCGCCTCGCTCATCGGCACGCTGCTCGGGGCGCTGGCGGGCTTCTTCGGCGGCAAGCTCGGTGACCTGCTGGAGTGGCTCTACAACGTCTTCGAGGCCATCCCCGGCATCCTGCTCATCTTCGCCTTTGCCGCCGTCTTCGGGCGCGGCATCGGCACGGTCGTGCTGATCCTGGGCCTCACGGGCTGGACGGGCCTGTATCGGCAGGTGCGCGCCGAGTTCATGAAGCACGGCGGGCGCGAGTACGTGCGCGCGGCCGAGGCCATCGGCGCTTCTGCGTCGAGCCGCATGTTCAAGCACATCCTGCCCAACATCAGCCACGTCATCCTCGTGCGCATGGGCCTGCTCGTGGTGGGCTTCATCAAGGCCGAGGTGATCCTGTCCTACCTCGGCCTGGGGGTCGGGGTGGACGACGTCTCCTGGGGCACGATGCTGGCCGAGGCGCAAAGCGAGCTGATCCTCGGGCACTGGTGGCAGCTCGCGGCGGCCACGGTCTTCATGTGCATCTTCGTCACGGCCTTCTCGTTGCTGGCCGACGCCGTGCGCGACGCGCTCGACCCGAAGTTGAGGGGGCTGGAATGAGCGCGCCGGGCCGCTCCCAAGCGCTCATCCCGCAGTGCGCAGCACGGAGGGTTGTCCAATGAGCGCACTCTTGAGCATCCGCGACCTCCGCGTCGCGTTTCGAATGGGCAAGACCGACGGCGTCGCGCAACGCGCACAGGCCGTGGGCCGCGACGACAAGGGCGTGAGCTTCGACGTCCCCGAGAACACCATCGTCGCCCTCGTGGGCGAATCGGGCTCGGGCAAGAGCGTCACCGCGATGTCGGTGCTCAACCTGCTGCCCGACAACGCCGAGCGCCGGGGCCAGGTGCTGTGGCAGGGCCGCGACCTGCTCCAGGCCTCGATGAGCGAGCTCCAGGGCCTGCGCGGCAAGGAGATCGCCTGCGTCTTCCAGGACCCGATGTCCTCGCTCAACCCGGTGTTCACGGTTGGGGCGCAACTGTCCGAGCCTCTCGTGCGCCACATGGGCATGCCCAAGGCGCGCGCGCTGGAGCGCGCTGAGGCGCTGCTGGGCGAGGTGGGCATCCCCGAGCCGGGGCGGCGCATGAAGGCCTACCCGCACGAGCTCTCCGGTGGCCAGCAGCAGCGCGTGATGATCGCCATGGCACTGGCCTGCGAGCCCAAGCTGCTGATCGCCGACGAGCCCACGACGGCGCTGGACGTGACGATCCAGCGCCAGATCCTGGAGCTCATCGGCAAGCTCAAGGCCACGCGGCGCATGAGCGTGCTGTTCATCAGCCACGACCTGGGCGTGGTGGGCGAGATCGCCGACCACGTGATGGTGATGCGCGGCGGCCTCGTGCGCGAGCAGGGCCCGGTGGCGCGCATCTTCGCCGCCCCCGAGGATCCCTACACACAGGCGCTGCTGGCCTGCCGGCCGAGCCTCACGGCCAACCCCCGCCGGCTGATGGTGATCGACGACCACATCGCGCAGCAAGCCGGCGCGGCCTCAGGGGGCGCGGCGCAGGCCGCCGCACCGACGGCCAAGGACCCGAACGCCCCGGTCGTGCTCGAGGTTCACGCACTGGCCAAGAGCTTCTCCCTGCGCGCCGGGCTCTTTCGCAAGCGCGAGTTCAAGGCGGTCCAGAACGTCAACTTCCGTTTGCGCCGCGGCCACACGCTGGGCGTGGTGGGCGAATCCGGCTCGGGCAAGACCACGATGGGCCTGACGCTGCTGCGGCTGCACGAGCCCACCGCCGGCGAGGTGATCTTCGACGGCAAGAACCTGCTCACCCTCTCCGACCGCGAGCGCCAGGCCATGCGCCGGCGCATCCAGATCGTCTTCCAGAACCCGTACGCGAGCCTGAACCCGCGCTTCACGATCGGCCAGACCCTCATCGAGCCGATGGAAATCCACGGCATCGGGGCGAACACCGCCGATCGCGAGCAGCGCGCGCGCAACCTGCTCGAGAAGGTGGGACTGGACGGCAGCGCCTTTGCCAAATACCCGCACGAGTTCTCCGGCGGCCAGCGCCAGCGCATCGCCATCGCGCGCTGCCTCACGCTCGAGCCCGAGGTGCTGGTGCTCGACGAAGCGGTGAGCGCGCTGGACGTGTCGGTGCAGGCGCAGGTGCTCAACCTGCTGAAAGACCTGCAGGACGAGCTCGGCCTGTCCTACGTCTTCATCAGCCACGACCTGGCGGTGGTGCGCTTCATCAGCGACGAGGTGCTGGTGATGAAGGACGGCGAGGTGGTCGAGCAGGCCGCTGCCGAGCAGATCCTGGCGCATCCGCGCGAGGAATACACCAAGCGGCTGCTCGCGGCCATCCCCCGCGGCTACCAGGCCCGGGCTGCCGCCTGAGCCGGCCAGGCCCGAGCGGGGGCCCGAGCCGCTCGATCGAGCGGCCCCTGCGTGCCCCTGCGTGCCCCCGGGTGCTCGAGCGCGCCCGGAAACGGTGCCCGGAAACACGGCAGAAACCCGGGCGCCCCACACTGGCGGGTCCGCTCCCGCACAATCCCGTCCCATGAATTCCCCCTTCCGCGCAGGCTGGCTGCTACTGGCTGCGCTGGGCGCCGCGAGCCCGGCCCTTTCCCAGACACCGCCCGCCGCCCCCGAGCCGAGCCCGGCACCAGCCCCTTCGGCGGCACCTGCACCTGCACCTGCACCCGCAACCGCCCCAGCTCCTGCCTCTGCTCCTGCCTCTGCTCCTGCTCCTGCTCCCGCGCCGTCTTCCAGCCCCTCGCAGCGCGTAGAGATCACCGGCGGCCGCCAGAGCGACACCGAAGAGCGGCGTCGCTCCACCGCCGCCAAGATCGTCATCGGGCGCGAGGAGATCGACAAGTTCGGGGATGCAACTCTCGGTGAAGTGCTGCGCCGGCTGCCCGGCGTCACGACGCCCGGCGCGCCCGGGCGCGGCGGCCCGCCGCGCATGCGCGGCCTGGGCGGGGGCTACACGCAGCTGCTCATCGACGGCCAGCGCATTCCGCCGGGCTTCTCGCTCGAATCGCTCACGCCCGAGCAGATCGAGCGCATCGAGATCCTGCGCGCGCCCACGGCCGAGACGGGTGCGCGCGCCATCGCGGGCACCATCAACATCATCACCCGCGAAGGTTTCCGGCGGCGCCTGAACGACCTGCGCCTGGGCTTCGGTGTCGAAAGCGGCCAGGTCTCCCCCGGCGTGAACTGGACGCACAACGACAGCGCGGGCAACCTCATCTACAACATCTCGGGCTCGGCCTTTCGCGGCCACCGGCGCGACGAGAGCACGACCGACACGCTCGGCGAAAACCCGGCCACCGGGCAGGTGCTGCGCGCGCAGCGCGAGACGGCGCAGTCCGACAACCGCCGCACGGGCCTGAACCTCACCACGCGGCTGAGCTGGCGCCTGGGCGAAGGCGGCGACTCGATCACGCTCATGCCCAACCTCTTTGCCTCGCAGGCCGAGGGCAAGCGGCGCTTTGCGCTCACGCAGTCGGTGGGCACGGTGCCGCCGCTCTACGACAACGGCGACTCCGACACCGACTCAGGCTTCACGAACGGGCGGCTCAACCTGATGTGGCGCCAGCGCCTGGGTGCGGCGCGCCTGGAGCTCAACGGGGGCGTGGGCGGCTCCCGCTCGCACAGCGACTCCGAGCGGCGCGAGCTCACCGCGGCCAGCGGTGCCTCGCCGCTGCGCACCCTCAGCGACTCCGCGCGCACGCGCCAGAACTCGCTCAACCTCAACACCAAGGTCTCGACCCTTCTCGGGGGCGGCTCGGGGGGCCCCGGCGCAACAGGCGCCGCAGCGAGCGCGGGCCACAGCTTCGTGGCCGGCGCCGAGATCGACGCGCAACGCCGCACCGAAAGCCGCACCACGCTGCAAAACGGTCTGCCGTTGCTCACCGATTTTGGTGACAACCTGCAGGCGGCCTCCACCCGGCTGGCCGCCTATGCCCAGAACGAATGGTCGATCAACCCCAACTGGGCTGCCCACGCCGGCCTGCGCTGGGAGGGCATCACCACGCGCGGGGATGCCCCGGACGGCACGGCGCGCCCGGAGAACCGCAGCAGCGTGCTCACCCCGCTGCTGCACGCCGTCTACAAGCCCAACCCACGCGGGCGCGACCAGCTGCGCATGAGCCTCACGCGCAGCTACAAGTCGCCCGACCTGGGCAACCTGATCGCGCGGCCCTCGGTGAACAGCCGCTATCCGGTCTTCGGCCCCAACACCCCCACGGCCCCGGACCGGGCCGGCAACCCCGGCCTCAAGCCCGAGCTGGCCATCGGGCTGGACGTGGCGATGGAGCGCTACCTCGAGGCCGGCGGCCTGGTGAGCGCCAACTTCTTCCACCGCCGCATCTCCGATCTGATGCGCAGCGTCACCTCGCTGGAAAAGGTCTCCTGGAGCCCGGTGCCGCGCTACGTGTCGCGCACGCAGAACATCGGTGACGCCATCACGCAGGGCATCGAGCTCGAGGCCAAGTTCCGCCTGGATCAGCTCGTCACCGGCGCCACCCCGGTGGAGCTGCGCGGCAACCTGAGCCTGTTCCGCTCCCGCGTGGAGGGCGTGCCCGGCCCGGACAACCGGCTGGACAGCCAGGCCAAGGGCACGGCCAACATCGGCGCCGACTACCGCATCCGCGGCACCAAGCTCACGCTCGGGGGCAACCTCAACTGGGTGCCGGGCTACCGCACGCAGCTCTCGGCCGAGCAGGCCACCTCCGTCTCGACCAAGCGCGTGTGGGATGCCTTCGGGCTGTGGACCTTCAACCCTACGGCCGGGCTGCGCGTGCTGGCGAGCAACCTCGCGCCGATCGACTACGTGAACACCAACGCCATCATCGTGGACGGCCTGCGCGAGTCCACCCGCACCCTCACCCCCACGCGCACGAACTGGCAGGTGCGGCTGGAGCTCAAGCTCTAGAGCCGGCTCAGGACGGCCGCGACAGCCCGAGCTTGTCCACGAGCGCCTTCTCGCGCCTGAAGGTCTCCTCGGCAAAGCGCGTGTACTGCTCCGGGTTCATGTGCAGCAGCGTCTGGTCGTAGCGCGCCAGCGCCTCGATGTGGCTGGGCATCTCCATGGCCTGCTTGAAGGCGTCATGGATGCGCCGCACCAATGCGGCGTCCATGCCTCGGGGACCACCCAGCCCGTAGGGCGAGGCCTGCACGATCGGGATGCCCACTTCGGTCAGCGTGGGCACGTCCGGGAACTTGGGCAGCCGCTTGTCGCCCCAGGTGACGAGCACGCGCAGCCGCCCCGAGGCCACGTGCGGCGCAAAGCCCGTGGAGTCGGCTGCCGCCATGATCTGCCCGCCCAGGATCGACTGCATCATGTCGGCACTGCCCTTGAAGGGGATGTGGTTGAGCTCGATGCCGGTGCGCTGCGCGATGTCCTCCATCGTCAGGTGCGGGCTCGTGAGCACGCCCGTGGAGCCGTAGCTCAGCTTGCCCGGGTTGGCCTTGGCCCAGCCGATGAAGCCCGCGAAGTCCTTGATCGGCGACTCGGTGGGCACGACGATGCCGAAGGCATAACCCGTGATGCCCAGGATGTAGGTGATGTCCTTCACCGGATCCCAGTTGATGCGCGTGGTGTAGGGCAGCCGGAACACCCCCAGGGGGATCTGTGCCAGCGTGTGGCCGTCCGGGCGCGACTGCTGCATGGCCTGCGCCGGCAGCGTTCCGCCGGCACCCGGCCGGTTCTCGATCACCACCGGCTGGCCCAGCAGCTTGGCTGCGTTCTCGGCCAGCGCACGCATCGTGATGTCGGTGGGGCCGCCGGCGGGAAAGGCGATCAGCAGCCGGACGGGCTGGTTCGGCCACGCCCCTTGCGCGCGCAGCGCGGCCGGGCCGGCGATCGCGGCCGCCGAGGCTGCCTGCAGCAGGTGTCGTCTTTGCATGAGGGTCTCCTTCCTGTCGCGTCGTGTCGTGTCGTGTCGTCAAGCAAGCCTGAAGCAGGCGGGTTGCGCCCGCGCCCGCGCAGTATCCGCGGGCCCGGCCGGCCAGCCCCTCCGGATTGCCCCTCGGGGTGTTCGGTCGTCGCCGCGCGGGCACACTACGCCCACCACCGACACACTCGGAGACACGCCCATGATCCGCCGTCGTTCCGCCCTGGCCCTCCTGGCCGGCACCGCCTGTGCCCCGGCCGCGTTCGCGCAGGGCGCCTGGCCCAACAGGTCCGTGCGCATCGTCGTGCCCTTTGCCGCCGCCGGCACCACCGACATCCTGGCGCGCGCCCTGGCCCCCGAGCTGCAGCGCGCGTTCGGCCAGCCCTTCGTCGTGGACAACAAGCCCGGGGCCGGCGGCAACACCGGTGCGGCCGAGGTCGCGAAGTCGGCACCTGACGGCTACACGCTTCTGATGGGCACGGTGGGCACGCACGCCATCAACCCGTCGCTCTACGAGAAGATGCCCTACGACGCCAAGCGCGACTTCGTGCCCATCACACTCATGGCGGGCGTGCCCAACGTGCTGGTGCTGAACCCGGCGATGGCGCAGCGCTACGGCATCAACTCGGTGGCCGACCTCACGCGCGTGGCGCGTGCCAACCCGGGCAAGCTCAACGTGGCGAGCTCGGGCAACGGCACCTCCATCCACCTCTCGGCCGAGCTCTACAAGAGCCTCACCGGCACCTTCATGGTCCACTTCCCGTACCGGGGCTCGGGCCCGGCGCTGATCGACCTGATGGCCGGCAACGTCGACCTCATGTTCGACAACCTGCCGAGCTCCATGCCCCACATCCGCAGCGGGCGCCTGAAGGCCCTGGCGGTAACGAGCGCCGCGCGCTCCTCGGCGCTGCCCGACGTGCCCACGGTGGCCGAAGCCGGCGGCCCCGCGCTCAAGGAGTTCGAGGCCTCGAGCTGGTTCGGGCTGCTGGCCCACGCGGGCACGCCCGCGGACATCGTCACCCGCATCCAGCAGGAGACCGCCAAGGCGCTGGCCACCCCCGCCATGCGCGAGCGGCTGCAGTCGCAAGGCGCGGTGCCCAGCGGCAACACGCCGGCGGAGTTCACGCGGCTGATCGACGAGGAGACGAAGAAGTGGGCCCGCGTCGTCAAAGCCTCGGGGGCCAAGGTCGACTGATCGGCTCTGCGCCCGCGGCCGGCGCGGTTCTCAATCGGCCCAGATCACCTCGCGCCGCGCACCCACCCAGGCCTCGTAGCGCGCGGCGTAGAGATCCTCGATGCGGTTGCGCTTGACCTTGAAGGTCGGCGTGATGAGATCGTTGTCCACCGTCCAGGCCTGCGCCGTCACCACCAGGCAGTCGAGCTGCTCGTGCGGGTCGAGCACCGCATTGATGGCCTTCAGGTGCCCGGCCAGCGAGGCCTCTAGCTCGGCGCGGCCAGCCGCGTCGCCGGCGCGCCGCGTCGCATCGATGTTGAGCATGGCCAGCGCCAGGGGCTGGCCCAGGTTGGCCCCGGTCACGCAGCAGGCCTCGATGGCGGCGTGCATCACCAGGCGGTCCTCGATGGGCGCGGGCGCCACGTACTTGCCCTTGCTCGTCTTGAAGAGGTCCTTGACGCGGCCGGTGATCTTGAGGTTGCCCTCGGTATCGAGTTCGCCCTTGTCGCCCGTCTTGAGCCAGCCGTCTTCGGTGAAGGTCTGCCGGGTGAGCTCGGGCTCGCGGTAGTAGCCCAGCATCAGGCAAGGCGCCTTCATCTGGATCTCGCCCGTGTTCGGGTCGATGCGGCTTTGCACGCCGTCGTAGGGCAGGCCCACCGTGCCGGGCTTGAGGGTGCCCGGCAGCGTGGCGTGGCTCACGCCGCAGTTCTCGGTCATGCCGTAGACCTCCACCACCTCCAGGCCCAGCGTGGCGTACCAGCGCAGCAGGTCGGGCGGCATGGGCGCAGCCCCGCCAGCGGCGAACTGGCATTGGTCCAGGCCCAGGGCGGAAAGGATCTTCTTCTTCACGATGCCGCGCAGGATGGGAATCTTCAGCAGCCGCTCCAGCTTGGCCTGCGGCATCTTGGCGTTCACACCCTGGCGGAACTTCACCCACAGGCGCGGCACCGAGAAGAACGCGGTGGGCCGGGCGCGCTGGAGGTCGGCCGTGAAGGTGTCCAGGCTCTCGGCGAAGAAGATGCGCATGCCCGTGGCCAGCAGGCCGTGCTCCACCAGCGTGCGCTCGGCCACGTGGGCCAGCGGCAGGTAGCTGAGCATGCGCGAGTCCTGGTTGACCATGGACAGCCGCTTCAGCCCCGACTCCACACCCCAGGCAAAGGTGGCAAAGCTGTGCATCACGCCCTTGGGGGTGCCCGTGGTGCCCGAGGTGTACATGATGGTGGCGAGTTCATCCCCGTCGCGCACTGGCTGGCCGGCCATCGGGGCCGTGCGCGCGCA
>JBJTVI010000054.1:0-6846 GCA_046081145.1 Rubrivivax sp. | reverse complement strand
GCCAGCCGGCCCGCATCGCGGCCAATCACCACAAGGCGGCAGCCCCGCGCCTGCAGCGCCTCTGCCAAGGCGAGGCCGATGCCGCTGGAGCCCCCGGTGAGCAGACAAAAAGGGGGGGTCACGGCCAGCCGCCGGGCGCGGACAAAACACCCCCTTCGTAGGGGGGCTGGAAGCGGCGGTTCATTCCATGTAAAAAGACTTATAGTTGTTGAGCGTCAAGTGGATCGACTGCAGTCATCGGAATCAAAAACCCTGGAACTTTAGTTTAGGGCTGTCGCTGAACGGGGCTGGAGGCAGGCCTCCCGCCATAGCCCTCGTTGGAACATGTCTTGCTCCTTTCGCTGCCGATCCCCCTCGATATTCTTGGCCTGAGCCTTCGCCTTCCTGGCGCCGACGATCTTGAGGCGCTGTGGAGCCTGCTGGAAAACGGCGGTTCTTCTGTGCAGGATGTCTCTCCGCCCGGACGCTGGCGGGCGGAGCGCTTCCTCAGCCGGGACAGCAAGGCGCGCGGCACCACCTACACCTTCGCGGGCGGCTATCTGCGCGATGTGCTGAGCTTCGACGCTGCCGCCTTCGGCATGTCGCGGCGCGAGGCAGAGCAGATGGACCCGCAGCAGCGCGTTCTGCTGGAAGTGACGTGGGAAGCGCTGGAGGATGCGGGCATCCCGCCCTCGCGCCTCGCCGGGCGCCAGGTGGGCGTTTATGTCGGCGCTTCGGCCACCGACTACGCCGATGTGCCGCTGCTGGACCTTGCCTCAATCGACGCGCATTTCATGACGGGCAATAGCCTCGCCATGGTGTCGAACCGCATTTCCTATGCCTATGACCTCAAGGGTCCGAGCCTGACGGTTGATACCGCCTGCTCCTCCTCCGTGGTTGCGTTGGCCCAGGCGGCGGCCGCCTTGCAGGAGGGGCGGATCGAATGCGCGATCGTGGGTGGGGTGAATATGCTCTCCTCACCCGCGTACTTCATCGGGTTTTCGCGCGCAGGCATGCTTTCGCCCACCGGGCGATGCCGGCCCTTCTCGGCGCAGGGCGATGGCTATGTTCGGGCAGAAGGTGCGGTGGTGATCCTGCTGGCCCGCGCCGATGCGGGGCTGGCCCCGGGCGGTACCCGGCCGCGTGCCCGGCTGCACGCCATCGGTGTGAATTCGGATGGCCGCACCAATGGCATCTCCCTGCCATCCCTCACCGGCCAGCGGGACCTGCTGGACGCGCTGTATCGTACCGCCGACATCTCGCCAGACTCGCTTGCCTTCGTGGAGGCGCATGGCACCGGCACGCGCGTTGGTGATCCGATCGAGGCATTGGCCATCGGTGAAGCCCTTGGTCGGCATCGCCAGGCACCGCTGCCCATCGGCTCGGTCAAGTCCAATATCGGGCATCTGGAATCCGCCTCGGGCATGGCGGGTCTGGCCAAGCTGATCCTCTCGCTTGAGCGGCGCCGCTACCCGGCTACGCTGTATCTTGATGAGTTGAATCCCGATATTGACGTGGCCAGGCTGAAACTGGCGCCCGCGGCCGAGGCGGTTGAACTGCCTGCCCAGGGTGAATTGCTGGCGGGGCTCTGCAATTACGGCTTCGGCGGGACCAATGCGCATGCGATCCTGGGCAGCGCCCCGCCGCCACTGACCGAGGCTTCACCGGCCGCCAACCCGCGTTTCCTGATGATCTCGGCCCATAGCAAGGCCGCCCTGCGCGCCTTGGCCCAGGCCCATCTCGACCCGGTGCTGGCGCATGGCGCCGCGGCGGTGGCCCATGAACTGCAAGTAACGCGCGATGCGCTCCCGCATCGTCTCGTGGTGGATCTGCAGCAGCAGCCCGACGCTGCCCTTGCGCTGGGTGACCTCGATACGCCCCGGCCCGGCGTGGCGCTGGCCGAGGCGGTGGCGCGGCGCGCGCGCATCGCCTTCGTCTTTGCCGGCAATGGCAGCCAATGGCCCGGCATGGGGCGCGCCGCCTATCAGGGCAACGCCGTCTTCCGCGACCGCTTCGATGAGATCGCGGCACTGATCCGCGCGGCGGAAGGCGTCTGCCCGCGAGAGACGATGCTCGCCACGGATGTTGCCACCCGGCTGGCCGCCACCAGCGCCATGCAGCCGCTGCTTTTTACCATTCAACTTGCCCTTTGTGCCGCGCTGGAGGCTGAGGGGCTGCGGCCAGATCTCGTGCTGGGCCATTCCGTGGGTGAGGTCGCGGCAGCGGCGGCTTCAGGGGCGCTGACGCTTGAGGATGCCGTCCAGCTCATCGTGCAGCGCAGCGCGCACCAGGAATCCGTGCTGGGGCAGGGGAGCATGGCGGTGCTGGCCTGCGATGCCACCCGCGCAGCCGAGCTGATTGCCGAGGCCAAGGCTGCGGAAGCAGTTGAGGTCGTTGCCCGCAATGCGCCCAATTCCACCACCATCTCCGGCACGCATGAGGGGCTGGCCGCGGTGCTGCGCGTGGCCCGCCGCCTGCGCGTGGCCACCGTCACGCTTGACATCGCCTACCCTTTCCATAGCCGGGCGCTGGACCCTGAGCGGGAAGCCACCATCGCTTCCCTGGCCGGGCTCAGGCCGGGCGCCACGCGCATTCCCATGATTTCCTCGGTCACTGGTGCGGCGGTGCGCGGTGATGATCTGGATGGCGGCTATTGGTGGTCCAATATCCGTGAGCCCATTCTGTTCCAGGCAGCGGTGGAAACGGCCCTGGCCGATGCGGAGCTGTTCATCGAGATCAGCCCGCGCCCCATCCTTGGCTCCCTGGTGGCCGAGATCGCGCGGCAGGCCGGGGCGCGGGCCATTGCCCTGCCCACCCTGACCCAGGCGGCGCGGCCCGAAGATGAAGACCCGGTCGCGCGCATCCCGCTTGAAGCCGTGGCGCGCGGTGCGCGGCTGGCCGAGCCATGCCCCGCGCCGCTCGCACCCACCCGAAGCCTGCCGCAAATGCGCTGGGATCGGCAATTCTTCCTGATTGGTCAGACCAACGAGGCCTATGGCATCTATGGTCCCTCCTACAACGGCGCACCCCTGCATCCGCTGATCGGCACCAGGTTGGCGCCCGGCGGATCGGAGTGGCGGCATATCCTGAGCCTTGAGACGCACCCCCATCTGGCCGGCCACAAGGTGGATGGCGAGGCGATCCTGCCTGCCACGGCCTTTATGGAAATGGTCGCGGCGGTAGGACGCGAGGTGCATGGCACTGGGCGGCTGCGCATCCTCGACCTCGACATTCTCCGCCCCATGAGTTTCGAGCCCGGCGCCGGGCGCGAGGTGAGCCTGGTGTGGCATGAGGCGGATCGTCTGGTGGAAATCCGCTCCCGCGCGCGGTTGGAGCCGGCGAATAGCCTTGTGCTGCACGCCAGGGGCGTCGTGCTGCCTGAGGTGTCGGCGACGCCCGCGCCGGAGGAATGGCCGTCACAGGGCGTGGTGGAGGATGAGGCAGCGATTTATGCCGCCACCCAGCGCTGTCGCATGGGCTATGAAGGTGCCTTCCGCGTCGCCCGCTCGGCGCGCATTTGCGGCGATATGATCATCACGGAACTGGCGCCTGAGCCGAGCGATCTCGGCTTCTTCAGCGATATCCAGCTGCTCGATCCGCCGAGCTATGACGCTGCCTTCCACGCCATCTTCCTTGGCGTTCCAGAAACGCCGGGTCAGGTACTGGGCGAATTGCCGGTGCGCATGGCGCGGCTTTCGCTTTATCGGCCCGGTACGCCGGTACACCGGGCGGTGACACGCCTCGTGCGTCAGGCAGCCGATGCGCGGGTCTTTGACGTCACCATGCTCTCGGCCAAGGGCGAGGTGGTGGCACAGGGCCAGGGCGTGGTGATGCGGCGCGTGGTCATTTCCACTTGGCGCGAAGCGGACCGGATCGTCCGCACCAGGCTGATCCCGTGGGAGGCTGGCGCGCGCGATATGGCGGCGGAGTTGGCCGAGGCGCTGGCCGAACCCTTCATTGAACCGCCGGAGGTCGCGCCGCTGCGTGGTGCCCTGATCGCGCTGGGCCTTGATGTCGCGGCGCATGTGGTGGGCATGCTCGGCGGCAGCCGGATCGCTGCGCAGGACCCCGACCTTGGCGGACGGATCGCGCCTGCGGCGCAGGTGGTTTGGCGCGCGTTGATGGATGCGCTCTGCGATGCCGGCCGGATGACGGAGCGCGAGGGGCAATTCCTCATGGTCGCCCCACCCGCCGATGCGACCGAGCGGCTTGTGGCCTTCGCCGGGCACCACCCCTTGGCCAGCGCCGATCTCCGCCTGGCGCTGCATGCGCTGGAGGGGCTGCCCCCGCTGCTGCTGGGCGAGCCGGAGATCCCGCCGCAGCCCGACTTGCTTGATGTGCTGATGACCAATTCGTTTTTTTTCTCGGCACCCATCCAGGATACGCTGCTGGAAGCCCTGGACCGCGTGATCCGCGCGGGTGGGCCGCGCCGCCTGCGCATCCTGCTGCTTGAGCCTGGGCTTGGTGGGCTGCTGGCCCGCCTGCTGCCTCGGCTGCGCGCTGGTGAGATCGCGCTTTCGATTCTGGCGGGCGACGTGGCGGCAGCCGAACGGCTGCTGGCGCGGCTGGGAGCAGCCCGCCTTGTGCCGGTGCTGGGCCCCGAGGCAGCCCCGGAAGACGCGGTCTTCGACCTTGCTCTTTGCACAGCCACCACGCCGCTGGATGGCGGGGAGCCAAGCCCGCTCGACATGCTGGCGAGCCTGGGCGCCAAGGCACCGCTGCTGCTGGCCGCCATCCCAGGGCATGATCCGGCCATTGATGTGCTGCATGCCGCCATGCCCGGCTGGTTCCGCTTCTCGGCGACGCCGGAGCTGCCCGTGGGCGCCTGGCCTTATCCTTCTGAGGCGGACGAGGCGTTTGCCGCGCGCGGCTTTACCATCTTGGACGCTGTGCCGATTGGTGGTTCGGGCGCACGCCTGGTCAGCGCCGCGACCCCACAGCGTCGGGCGCCGGAACTGGCAGCGCCGCGCCGTCCGCTCTGCCTTGCTGTCCCGGATGAGGAGCTTTTGGCCGGCTGCCGAGACCTGCTGCCGGGATTCGCGCCGCAGGGCGCGATCTCGGCGGCTGCCGTCGCTGAACTCGCGGCCCAGGCCGTCCTGCCTGAGGGCTTCGCCGCGGTGCTTGAATTTGGCGTTGCCGCCCCAGCTGCCGAGATGGAGGCGCTGGCCGCCCGCATGCTCCGCCTGCGCGATCTGGCTCTGGCGCTGAGTGACGGCGAACCCCCGTGTCGGCTCTACGTGGTGGTGCAGGAGGCCGAGGGAGCAGCGGCGCAGGCGCTTTCGGCCTATGCGCGCTGCCTGATGAACGAATTTCCGAGGCTCGAGACCTG
This sequence comes from Rubrivivax sp., assembly GCA_046081145.1. Lineage (GTDB taxonomy): Bacteria > Pseudomonadota > Gammaproteobacteria > Burkholderiales > Burkholderiaceae_C > Rubrivivax. The sequence continues at coordinate 1,538 of JBJTVI010000054.1, read as the reverse complement.
CTTGCTGGTGCTGGCCGCGGATGCCACCGCCGCCACGCTGGAGCCAGCGCTGCGGCGCCATCTGACCGAGGCCCTGCAGGAGCGTGAGATCCGCATCAGCGCAGCCGGCGCAGAGGTGCCACGCGCCGCGCGCCTTGCTGCCCCCGCGCCGCGCGCGCCGGCTGCGGAGGAGCGCAGCCTGCTCCGCATCGGCGCACGCGGGCTGGATGACATGGCCTGGATGCTGGCCCCGCGTGCCACCCCGGGGCCGGGTGAGGTGGAAGTTGCTGTCACCGCCACCGGGCTTAACTTCCGCGACGTCATGCTGGGCCTCAATGTGCTTGATTCCGAGATCCTCGGTGAGGGGCTGACGGGGGCCTCGCTTGGCTTTGAATTCGCCGGGCAGGTCAAGGGCGTCGGGCCGGGTGTCACGGGCTTACAGACGGGTGATCCGGTGATGGGCTTCGCGGCCGGGGCCTTTGCATCGCATCTGACGCTGCCAGCAGATCAAGTTTTTCAGCTTGGCCAGGATATCCCGGCCGAGGCAGGGGCGGCGATTCCGGTCGCCTTCATGACTGCCTGGTACGGGCTGATCGAAAGGGCCGGGCTGAAGCGCGGCGAGACCGTATTGATCGAGGGCGCCGCGGGTGGCGTGGGCTTGGCTGCTCTGCAGATCGCCCGCGCGCATGGCGCCATTGTGGTCGCGGTAGCTGGCACAGCGGAAAAGCGCGCCTTACTGCGGCGGCTGGGCGCCGATCACGTGATGGATTCCCGCGCCCCGGACCTTGAGGATGCGATCCGCGCTGCGGCGGGTGGCGTGGATGTCGTGCTGAATTCGGTCGCGGGCGACGCCATGCGGGCGGCGCTCCGCCTGTTGCGCCCCTTTGGCCGCTTCGTCGAATTGGGCAAGCGGGATTTCATGGAAAACACGCGGCTTGGCCTGCGCCCTTTCCTGCGCAACGTGACCTATATCGGCGCCGACATCGACCAGCTTCTGGCGCATGACCCGGCCCTGATCCGCCGCATGCTGGGCGCGCTGATGGCGCTGTTCGACGCCGGGCGGCTGGCGCCCATCCCGTGCCTCGCCCTGCCGGGCGAGCGGGTGGCGGATGCCTTCCGGCTGATGCAGGCTTCTGGCCATATCGGCAAGATCCTGGTGCGGCCAAGCGCGCGCGGTGAGCCGCCGGCAGAGACTGCAGCGACCTTCACCCCAGAGCCTGGCGTGCATGTCGTCCTGGGCGGCACCGGTGGCTTCGGGCTGGAGACCGGGCTTTGGCTGGCCGCACAGGGGGCGCGCTGTGTCATCCTTGCCTCCCGCAGCGGCCGGGTCGCGCCGGAGCAGGCTGAGCGGATGGAAATGCTGCGTGCAAAGGGCTGCAAACTGGGCGAGGCGACGCTGGATGTCACCGACGCGGGTGCCGTGGCCGCTACCTTTGCCCGCTGGCGGGCGGAATTCGGGCCCATCGCCGGCGTGATCCACTGCGCGATGGTGCTGGAGGACGGCATGATCCTTGGCCTGACGCCGGAGAAGATCCACCGCGTGCTGGCGCCGAAGATCC
>JBJTVI010000053.1:0-8750 GCA_046081145.1 Rubrivivax sp. | reverse complement strand
AGGGCAACCCGGGGGCGGCAGCCGCGGGCGCGCCAGCCACACCCAGCGCGAGCACCGCAGCGGCACAGATCAGGGTCAGGCGGGACATCGGAAAGACCTCCGGAAGCAGGGCCAGGATTCTGCGCGAAGCGCGGTTGACGCGCATCCTCTATCCTGAGAATTCACGCGGCCTCGTTTTCGCGACTTCGACCACCCCCCCATGGAACTGCTTGCCTCGCCAGAAGCCTGGATCGCCTTTGCCACGCTCACCGCGCTGGAGCTCGTGCTGGGGATCGACAACGTGATCTTCATCTCCATCCTCGTGGACAAGCTGCCCCCGGCGCAGCGCGAGTTCGCGCGCAAGCTCGGCCTGTTCATGGCGATGTTCATGCGCATCGCGCTGCTGCTCGTGCTGGCCTGGATCGTGGGGCTGGTGGAGCCGCTGTTCACCGTGCTCAACCAGGCCATCTCCGGGCGCGACCTGATCCTGATCCTGGGCGGGCTGTTCCTGGTGTGGAAGAGCACCACCGAGATCCACGGCTCGCTCGAGGGCGAGGAGGGCCACGCGGGCTCGGCCGTGCGGGCCACCTTTGCCGCCGTGATCCTGCAGGTCCTGCTGATCGACCTGGTCTTCTCGCTGGACTCGATCATCACCGCCGTGGGCATGGTCGATGACGTGCGCATCATGATCGCAGCCGTCATCGCCTCGGTGGCGCTGATGATGGTGTTCGCCGGCCCGATCGGCCGCTTCGTCTCGGCGCACCCGACGATCAAGATGCTGGCGCTGTCCTTCCTCGTGGTCGTGGGCGTGGTGCTGATCGCCGAAGGCTTCGACCACCACGTGCCCAGGGGCTACGTCTACTTCGCCATGGCCTTCTCCCTGGGCGTGGAGATGCTCAACATCCGGCTGCGCAAGCGCTCGGCACGCGCGGTGGCGCTGCACCGCCCCTACCAGGCCGACGCGCCTGCCGCGCCAGGCCCGGCGCACGACGGGTCCTGAGGGCGGGCCCCGATCAGGCCACGATCAGGCCACGCTCAGGCCCCGCGCAGCGGCGCCTGCTCGGGCTCCTCCGGCGGGGGCAAGGCGTTGGCGCGCGCCAGCGCCACCCAGGTCGCGAAGTCGATGCGATGTGCACGGACGGGCGCCGGTCGCAGCACCTCCAGGCGGCCACCGAAGGGGTCGGCCGCAGCCGCGTGGGCCACGAGCACCCCGCAGTCCAGCGGGATCTCCTCGGGCTCGGCGATGCCCGCGCGCAGCACGTACCAGCACTGGCTGGCCAGCGCCCGGTAGGCGGCGCGCTTGTCGGGCAGGCGCAGGTCGGCCAGCAGATCGGCGCGGCGCACCTTGATCTCGTGCACGAAGGGCTGGGCGAGATCCTCGCGCGTGGTGTGGCGGATGGAGTAGACGTCGGGCATCGCCTGCGCCCAGCGCGTGGCCCCCGGCTCGGGCCCCTGCAGCGGCGCACGCAGCACGAGGCCGCGCCAGGCGATGCGCCCGGCGCGCTGCATCTCGCGAGCCACCCGCTCCACCAGCTCCTCGTGCAGGCTTCGCGCGCCGCGGTTGTGCGCCAGCGTGGCAACGAGCGCCTGCACGCCGGCATCGGTCACCCGCAAGGTCTCGCGCCCGGCGTCATCGCGCACCCGCTCCAGGAGCCCTTCGGCCAGCAGCTCGGCCTCCACCAGGTCCTGGCTCGGCCAGCCGGCCGAGCGCCACAGCTCGCGCAGCCGTCGCCGGTGAGCCAGCGGCAGCGCACCGGCGCCCAGGCGCGAAGCGGGTGCGGCGGAAGAAGGTGGCAAGCGGTGGTCGGGCATCGAGCGCGCGAGATGGCCTGGAGCGAGGCCAAGCGTGGTGAGGACGAGGGGGCGGGGGAGCGCCACTTCGATCGGCCTGAACCCTGCATTCAAGGCCCGGCCACGGACGATGGGCGCCAGATGTCGCATCATGCCGCCGATGAACACTGTCCGACACCCCCGAGCGGTCGAGCGGCTGATCGCCGGCCGCGCCACCAGCGACGGCGCGGGCGTCAAGCTCGTGCGCGTGCTCACGCAAGACCTTCAGCGCCGCCTGGACCCCTTCCTGATGCTCGACGCCTTCGGCAGCGACAGCCGCGACGACTACATCGGCGGCTTTCCCGACCATCCGCACCGCGGCTTCGAGACCATCACCTACATGCTCGAGGGCCGCATGCGCCACCGCGATTCGGCCGGCAACGAGGGGCTGCTCACGGGCGGCGCGGTGCAGTGGATGACGGCCGGGCGCGGCGTGATCCACAGCGAGATGCCCGAGCAGGAGGACGGCCGCATGGAGGGCTTCCAGCTGTGGCTGAATCTGCCCGCGCGCGATAAGATGTGCCCGCCCTGGTACCGGGACATACCCGCGACGCAGATTCCCGAGGTGAGCGGCGGGGGGGTGACGGTGCGCGTGATCGCCGGCGCGGCACGGGGCGTGCAAGGGGCGATGAAGCGCGAGGCCACCGCGCCGACTTACCTGGACCTGCACCTGGACCCGGGTGCGCAGTTCGTGCAGGCGCTGCCCGATGACCACAACGCCTTCGTCTACGTCTACCGTGGCGAGGTGGCCGCCGGCGAGGTCGCGGTGCCGCGCCAGCGCATGGCCATCTTTGCCAATCTGCCCGGCTCGGACGGCGTGGCCCTCACCGCGGGCCCGCAGGGCGCCCGCGCGATCCTGGTGGCGGGGCGGCCGCTGCGCGAGCCCATCGCGCAGTACGGCCCCTTCGTGATGAACACGCAAGAAGAGATCTACCGCGCGGTGGAGGACTTCAGGGGCGGGCGCCTGGCCTGAGCGCCCTGGGTATTCAGGCCCTGGCCGAGGCGGCAGCGCGAGCCATCAGCCCCGACGGGGGGTCGGACACGGCCAGGGTGTCCATGGCGGCCAGCATCACGACGGTGAGGAAGGCAGCGCCCAGCAGCGAGACGGCACGGGCAGCGAGGGTGGTGTTCTTCATGGTCGGCTCTCCTTGGGTGGCGGGGCCCTGAGCGGGCCCGGTGCAGGCACTGTGCCGCCACGCCCGCCGCGCGCCAACGCCGATGCGACGAACGGCGGGATGGGCGCGCTCAAGTGCCCCGGGCGCCGATGAATCAAGGCGGGTGCATGCCCGGGCGAAGCCCCGCCCACTCGATCCACCAGGCCAGCGGCAGGTCGTTGACGATCGGGTCGAGCACCTCGTGCTCGCGCACCTCGGCCCCTTCGCGCAGGGTGCGGCTCGACTCGAACCAGCCGCACCCGGCCGGCTCGGCCTGGAGGGCGGGGCTGGTGGCTCCCGCGGACGGCCGGGCCTGCGGGGCCCCTTCGGCTTCCTCGGCTTCTTCGGTTCCCGGAGACTCTTGAGGGCCTAGCGGCCCCAGAAACCCTTGGGGCCCCTTGAGCCATTGAGGCCCTTGAGGCCCTCGAGGCGCTTGCCCGCCTTCAGCCTCATCAGCCTGGCCGGGCCCCAGGGTGGCCGGCAAGCGAAGGCGGCGGGCGGAATCGGCGGCCGACCTGCCGCGCCCACCCTGATGCCCCCAGCTGCCCCGCATGCGCCCCCCTTTGCGCGCCCTTGCCTGGGAGCGCACGGGCATGGTGCGTCGCCTTCGCCCTCGGGGCCATCGCCCCGAAGGCGGATTGCGCGGGGCCCCTGAAGGGGGGTGGAGGGGGGTGCCGCTTCAGCTGCTTCAGCTGCCTCGGCGCCGTCATCCAAACGGCCGGACACCGATCCAGGCACCATGCGCCCAGAAGGCAAAGGCTGCCCAGGCCGCCAGGCCCACCACGATGGTGAGCGCCGTGCGCGAGGCCTCGCCGCCGGGCGCGACGACGACCCCCGATGCGCGATCACGCGCGCGCGCCGCCCGGAAACTCAGCACCGACCACACCAGGAACCCGCCGAAGAGCAGCAGGTCAGCCACGGTGTTGTTGGCCACCAGGTGCGCCAGCGCCCAGGCCTTCACGCCCCGCACCATCGGGTGCCCCAGACGCGCCTTGATCGCGTTGCGCGGCACGTAGGCCGCCGCCAGCAGCACGAACGACACCAGCGTGAGCAGGCTCGCCAAGTGCCGCACCCAGATGGGCGAGCCCCACAGCACCACGGGCTGCAGGCGGGCCTGGCCGTAGCCCCAGACGATGAGCACCAGGCCCACCAGCGACACGGCCGTGTAGAGCCCCTTCCAGGTGTTGAGCCCGCGCTGCGCGATGAAGCGCTGCCGGGCGTCTTCGGCGAAGACGCGGCTCGAGTGGATGCCGAGGAACAGGACTAGGCCGAGGATGAGCAAGGTCATGGCAGGAGGGCGCAAGCCCGGGCGTCGATGAAGAAGAAGACAGCCACGATGCCTGCGGGCGCCGCCGCGGTCAAGCCTGCCTGCGCCCGGGCAGGGCTATGCTCGCGGCCATGAGCGATGCCGCCACCCCGCCTGCGCCCCTGTCGGAATCCGAGCCCTCGGCCCGGTTGCACTGGGAGGACTTCCCCGTGGGGCACGTGGCCGAGTTCGGGCGCACGGAGGTCCGGCGCGAGGCGGTGATCGATTTCGCAAGCCAGTTCGACCCGCAGCCCTTTCACCTCGATGAAGAGGCGGCCGCCGCCTCGCTCTTCGGCCGCCTGAGCGCCAGCGGCTGGCACACGGCGTGCCTGCTCATGCGCATGCTGTGCGACCACCACCTGCTGCGCACCGAGGGGCTGGGCTCGCCGGGCGTGGACGCGCTGCGCTGGCTGCAACCCGTGTATCCGGGTGATGTGCTCTCGGCGCGCCAGGAGGTGCTGGAGGCTCGTCCGATGCGCAGCCGTCCGCAGGTGGGGCTCGTGAAGTCGCGCTTCACGGTGCTCAACCAGCGCCGCGAGGCGGTGATGACGATGGAGAGCTGGGGGATGATGCGCCGGCGCGAGGTGCCACCGCACGAGGTACCCGCCGCGTCCGGCGGCTCCTCGGACCCTCAGGAACCTTCCGCGTAGCGCTGGCCCGTCTCGAGCACGCCTGGCGTGCCGATGAGCACATTCAGGCCGTCGAAGTCGAGCATCTTCTCGCGCCAGGGCGCGGTGCTGCCGTGCGTCTTCAGGCTCGCGTAGTAGCCCTGCAGCGTGTGCGCCACCGCACGCGCGGTGCCCCCAGGAAAGATGACGAGGCGAAAGCCGCGCTCGCCCAGGGCCTGCGCCGACTCCACCGGCGTCTGCCCGCCCTCGACCATGTTGGCCAGCAGCGGCACGCGCACGGCCAGCCGGGCGCAGGCGGCGTCCATCTGCGCGGGCGTGCGCAGAGCCTCCACGAATATCGCATCCACGCCGCAGGCCAGATAGGCCTCGGCGCGCTCGAGCGCAGCCTCCAGCCCCTCGACGGCCAGCGCATCGGTGCGCGCCAGGATCAGCGTCTGCTCGCTCGTGCGCGCATCGAGCGCCGCGCGCAGCTTGCCGCACATCTCGGCGGTGGGCACTACGCCCTTGCCCTGCAGGTGGCCGCAGCGCTTGGGAAAGGTCTGGTCCTCGAGCTGGATCATGGCGGCGCCCGCACGCTCGAAGCCGCGCACGGTGCGCTGCACGTTCAGTGCGTTGCCAAAGCCCGTGTCGCCGTCGACGATCACCGGCACGCGCACGCGCTCGGTGATGTGGGCGAGCGTGTCGGCGACTTCGCTGAAGGTGGTCAAGCCGATGTCCGGGCCGCCCAGGCGCGTGTAGGCGATCGAGGCGCCCGACAGGTACAGGGCCTCGAAGCCGGCCTGCTCGGCCACCAGGGCCGACAAGGCGTCGTAGACGCCGGGGGCCAGGAGCACGCGCGACTCGGCCAGGCGCGTGCGCAGCGTGGGTGGGTTCGTCATCGGCTCTCCTCGTGGCGGGCGCGTGCGTCACTTGCGGCGCGTGGTTCACTTGCGGCGCGTGCGTCACTTGCGGCAGGTACGCCACTCGCAGCGGGCGGTGCGAGGGCTGCCGGCTCGAAGCCTGAAGCGTCGGCGCCGAGCTGCACGGCCGCCGTGCGGGCCGCCAGCCAGCCCCCCGCCACGGCGCTGAGCAGCCCGTTGCCCGACAGGTAGCCCCACACGGCGTTGCCGGAGACGCCACGCGCGGCACCGCCTGCGGCCAGCAGGTTGGGAAACGCCTGGCCGTCGCCCCCTACCACGCGCGTGTGTGCATCGATGTCCAGGCCGCCTTGGGTATGGAAGAGCGCACCCGTGACCTGGATCGCATGCAGGGGGAGTACCAGGCGCGTGCCCGCCAAGGTGCGCGCCAGCGTGTCCACGTCGCAGCCGATCACCTGCGCGAGTGCGTCCACGTCGGCCGCGTGGCGCACCGCCCCGGCCGACTCGGCCCCGACGAAATCCGGAAATCTGCGGCCCAGTGCCAGCAGCCGGTCGTCGAAGACGTTCCAGGCGCGGCCGCCGGGCTGCGCCAGCACCTGCACGCTGGCCTCGGAGTAGCCGAGCGTCTCGTCGTGAAAACGCTCGCCGCGCGCATTGACCTGCACCCCGCCTTCGGCCATCAGCGCCCAGGTGATGAGCGCGCCTTGCGGCACCGCCCACGAGCCGTGGCCCTGGTAGCCGCCCAGGTCGGCCAGGGCCGCGCCCAGGGCCCGGCCCCAGGCGATGGCGCTGCCATCGTTGCCCGCGTGTCCGCCAAAGACGGCCTCGCGCATCTCGGGCAGCAGCTCGCTCACCATCTCGCGGTTGCCGCCAAAGCCGTTGCACGCCAGCAGCAGCACCTCGCAAGCCAGGTGCTCGAGCGTGCCGTCCGGGCGTTCGTAGCCCACGCCGATCACGGTCGCGGGCGAGACGCGGTCGTCACCCTGATCGCGCACCCACAGCTCGCGCACGATCGCACGCGTGAGCAGCAGCGCTCCCGCGCGCTCGGCTGCATCCGACAACGCCGCCACCAGTGCAGCACCGGTCTTTTGCGCCAGCGTGTGCATGCGCCGGACGCTGTGGCCGGGGTAGAGGAACCCATCGAGCAGCTCGAAGGCCAGGCCGTGGCGGGTCTGCAGGGCGTCCAGCGCCGGGGCGATGGCCTCGCTGTAGGCGGCCACCAGGTGTGGCGCGGCCGTGCCATGTGCCTTGGCCTGGATGTCGGCGGCAAAGCGCGCGGGTGTGTCGTCGAGCACGCCCGATGCGCGCTGCACCGCGGTGCCCGCCGCCGGGATGAAGCCCGAGGACAGCGCCGTGGAGCCCTGCGGCTGCGCGTCGCGCTCGAGCAGCACGCACTCCAGGCCCGTATCGCGCAGCATCAAGGCAGCCGTCAGCCCGCAGGCACCGGCGCCCACGATGGCCACCGGTACCTCGGGCGTGCCCACGGGCATCACCGCAGCGCGGACGATGCGCGGAGCGCGGCTTGCCTGGCCCATCAGGCCGTGGGCCGGTGCAGGTACTGCCCGCGCGGCTTGCCGATGACCTGCCCGTTTTCGTAGATCTTCATGCCGCGCAGGAACGTGGCGTCCACGTGCGCCGAGAGCTCCAGCCCCTCGAAGGGCGTGTAGCCCTGGGTGGAAGGGGAATCCTGGGCCGAGATGGTCCAGGTGCGCGCGGGGTTGACGATGGCGATGTCGGCGTCGAAGCCCACCTCGATGTCGCCCTTGTGGTTCAGGCCGTAGCGCTGCGCGGGGTTCCAGCTCGTCACGCGCGCCATGTGGTTGTAGCCCATGCCGCGGCGCGTGCCTTCGCTCACGAGCGCAGGCAGCAGGTACTCCGTGCCGCCAAAGCCGCTCTTGGCCATCCAGATGTTGCCGAAGTAGTGCTTCGGGATCTTCGTCTCGTGGCGGCAGCAGGCGTGGTCGGACACCACCCAGTCGAGCTCGCCCGCCAGCAGCGCCTCCCACAGGAACTCCACGTCCTCGCGCGGGCGGATCGGCGGGTTGACCTTGGCGAGTTCGGCCGCCTTGGAGGTGATGTCGAGCATCAGGTGGCCGATGGTGACCTCGCGGCGGAATTCGATGTGCGGGAACACCTCGGCCATCATCAGCGCCGCCTGCACGGCCTTGAGCGAGGACAGGTGCAGCAGGTTGATGTTGGGCAGCGCCGTTTCGTGGGCCAGGTACGAGGCGATGAAGACCGCCAGGCCCTCGGAGTGCGGCGGGCGGCTCGCGTGGTAGGCGGCCAGCCCCTTGGCCGACTTGTCGCGCTCCACGATCTTCGTGTAGGCCGTCATGATCTCGGCCGTCTCGCAGTGCAGGCTCAGCGAGATCTGGCGCGCGCGCTCGGGGAAGCGCTCGCGCGCGGCCTGGATGCCGCGCATCACGAACTCGAAGTGCGCGTAGTCGTAGCGCTCGTTCTCGCCGATCATGAGGAAGTCGCGCTGCGAGTTGCTCGCGCCGTGCAGGCCGTGCGAGCCGTAGAACATGAAGATCTTGAAGCTCGACACGCCATGCTTGTCGATGAGCATCGGGATCTCGTCTATGTGCTGGCCGTTCATCGGCGCGAGGTGAAAGCCGTAGTCGACGTGGAAGCGGTTCTTCGAGATCTTCAGCACCTCGGGGTAGAAGGCCTTGTAGGGCCCGCCCTTGTTGAGGTAGTACTGGCCGGTGCGAAAGTAATTGAGCGAGGAGGTCACGCCGCCCATCGCCGCGGCCCGGCTCTCGGTGACGGCGTCTTCGGCCAGGGGCGAATAGATGCCCGCGTGCATGTGCGCGTCCACCACCCCCGGAAAGGCCAGGCGACCGCGACCGTCGTAGACCTCGCGTGCACGCGTGGGGTCGATGCCCGGGGCCACGTGCGCGACGCGCCCGTCCTTGACCGCGATGTCGGCCTCGTGCACGACGTTGCCGTGCGGGCGCACGACGCGCACCTGGCGGATCAGCAGGTCGAACTC
>JBJTVI010000052.1:0-4342 GCA_046081145.1 Rubrivivax sp. | reverse complement strand
GGCCGGCTTCGATCACTTCGCGGGCTGAGGCTCGGGCCGCCGCCGCGTGCCGCGCGCCCCGAGCCCCTGTTCCGTTCCCCGCTCGCCGTTCCCCCGACAATGTCGCCATGTCCTTGATCGGCCCGCCCGCACTGCTCGAAGACGGCTGGCTCCCCGAGGTGCAGGCCCTGGCCGATGCCCTGCTCGAGCGGGGCTGGATGCTGGCCGCCGCAGAGAGCTGCACCGGCGGTCTCCTGGCTGCCGCCTGCACCGCCCTGGCGGGCTCGAGCCACTGGTTCGAGCGCGGCTTCGTGACCTACAGCAACGCTGCCAAGGAAGAAGCGCTGGGCGTGGCGCAGGCCCTGCTGCAGGCCCACTGCGCCGTCAGCGAGCCGGTGGCGCGTGCCATGGCCAAAGGGGCGCTTGCGCGCTCGCAGGCCCACCTCGCGCTGGCCGTCACCGGCATCGCCGGGCCCGGCGGCGCGGTGCCGGGCAAGCCGGTGGGCACGGTCTGGCTGGCCTGGAGCGTGCGGGCGGCCCCTGCGCCGCCGGGCCCGGGCGGCGCGCCCGCTGCGCTCGAAGCGGTCACGGGAGCCCGGCTGCTGCAGCTCGAGGGCGACCGCACCCAGGTGCGCGCCCACACGGTGCAGCATGCCCTGCGACAGGCCCTGCTGCTGGCGCGCGGAGCATGACCGCCCTCCCGCCGCCGTTGCCGTTGCGGGCCTGGCTCACGGGTACCTGGGATGAGGCCGAGCGCCAGGCCTGGCAGGAGGCCCTCTCGCAGGCCTGCCCGCAGGTGAGCTGGCTGCCTGCTCAACCGCCCCCGAATGAGGCGGAGGTGGCCGTCGTGGCCAACCCGGCGCCCGGCTCGCTGCAGGGCGTTCAGGGCTTGCGCCTGATCCAGTCGCTGTGGGCGGGCGTCGACCGCCTGCTCGACGACCCCACGCTGCCCGAGGGCGTGCCCGTGGCACGCATGGTCGACCCCGTCATGACGCGCGCCATGGTGGAGACCGCCACCTGGGCTACCCTGTGGCTGCACCGCGGCTTCTGGCGCTACGCGCGGCAGCAGGCCCGGCAGCGGTGGGAGCAACTCGAGCAGCGCCGCTGCGAGGCCTTTGGCGTGCTCGTGCTCGGCATGGGCGAGATGGGCGGTGCGGTGGCCCAGGCGCTGGCTGCGATGGGTTACCCGGTTTGCGGCTGGTCATCGCGCGCGCCCACCGCGCAGCACCCCGGTGTGCGGCGGGCCTGGGGGCGCGAGAGCCTGACCGGTGCGCTGGCGCATGCCCAGGCGGTGCTCAACCTCCTGCCGCTGACGCCGGCCACGCGCGGGCTCATCGATGCCGGCTTCCTCGAGGCGATGCCTCGCGGGGCGGGGCTGGTCAACCTGGCGCGCGGGGCGCACGTGGTCGAGGCCGATCTGCTGGCCGCGCTCGAGCGGGGCCACCTCTCGCACGCGGTGCTCGATGTCTTCCATGCCGAGCCGCTGCCCCCCGGGCACCCCTTCTGGCGTCACCCCGGGGTGACGGTGCTGCCGCATGTGGCCGCCCTCAGCGACAGGCGCAGCGCCGCCGCGGTCGTGGCGGACAACCTCAGCCGCCTGGCGCGCGGCGAGCCCGTGCTCCATCGGGTGGAACGCCGCCTGGGCTACTGAGCGGCGCGCGCGCCGCGCGCCCGGCCCCTGCTCGGGCTCGGATCGTCAGCCCCACGAGGTGACGCAGCGCATCCCAGGGATCGGCAGGCCACTGCGGCCGGGGCAGACCCTTGGTGATGCCGTCGCAGGTGCTGGCGGCGGCCACCAGGCGGGCCAGGCTCGCGCGGCCACAGCGCGGGGCCGCGCGCTCGAGCACGCGCTGGCGCGGCCCCCACACGCGCGCCTCCTGCAGCGCCAGCGGCAGGGGCCGGCCCGCATCCAGCGCGGCACGCACGCGGTGCAGCGCCCGCAGGTCGTCGGCCAGCTTCCACAGCACCGACACCGGCGATTCGCCCTCTGCGCGCAGGCCCTCGAGCATGCGCAGGGCCCGTCCGGCGTGGCCCTCCAGCACGGCCTCGCACCACCGGCGCACGTCGTAGCGCGCCACATCCAGCACCGCCGCCTCGACGTCCTCCAGGCCCAGCTCGCCTGGCGGGTGCAGCAGCGCGAGCTTGCCGATCTCCTGGTGTGCGGCCAGCAGGTTGCCTTCCACGCGGTCGGCGAAGAAGCCCAGCGTGCGCTGCCCCTCCTCGCCCTCGCGCACACGCTGCCCCTGGCGCGCCAGGCGCTGCGCGATCCATGCCGGCAAGGCGCTGCGCTCCACCCCTTCCACCCTGAGCGCCACCCCGGCGGCCTCCAGGGCGGTGAACCAGCCACTCCTGAGCGCGGTGTTGTCCAGAGCCGGGAGCACGACGAGCACGAACACGCCATCGGGCACCGCTTCGGCCAGCTGCTGCAGGGCCAGCGACCCCTCCTTGCCGGGCTTGCCCGAGGGGATGCGCAACTCCACCAGCCGCTCGCTTGCAAACAGGCTCATGGCCCGCGTGGCGCCGAGCACCGCGCTCCAGTCGAAGTGTGCCCCCGAGACGTTGAACACCTCGCGCTCGGTGCAGCCGCGCGCGCGCGCCGCGGCGCGCAAGGCGTCGCAGGCCTCCTGCACGAGCAGCGGTTCGTCGCCGTGCACGGTGTAGAGAGCGCGCAAGCCGCGCCCGAGGTGGGTGTCGAGCTGCTCCAGGCGCAGTTGCATGCCGAGTTGCCCGCCGCAGTGCGCTGCCGTGGCCTGCGCTTCAGCCGCCGGGCAGGCGCACGCTGGCCAGGCGCCGCATCACCTGGCCCACGATGTCGGCGCGCATCTCGCGCAGCTGCTGCGCCTCCTCGAGCTCCTTGGCCAGCGCGGCCGTCTCGCTGAAGCTCATGTCGCGCGCCAGCACCAGCTGCGCCGGTGCCGCCAGCACCACGCCCTCGGGGGTTGCCACGCGAAAGCCGAACTGCAGCCGCAACTGCAGCTCGCGCACCTGGCCCGTGGCGGTGGAGGCGACGATGCTGCGGTCGATACGGTCCTGCAGCGCCAGGAGCACCACCTGCGCCTGCGGCGCCGCCGCCACGACCTGCGCCACCTCGCGCAGCGCGCGGCGCAGGTCCTCCGCCAGCGCCGAGCGTGGCTCGAATCCCTGCAGCGCGATGCGCGCAAAGGGCATCGGCGGCGGGCGGCGCAGCTGAAAGCCGCACCCCGCCAGCAACGTGGCGCCTGCCAGCCCGCCCAGGCCCATCGGCCCCCGTGTGCGCAGCAAGCTCATGCCGCTCATCGGGCTCATCAGGCCGATCAGGCGCCGCCGCTGCATGGCCAGCCTCAGGCGACCCTCAGGCCACGACGTTCACGAGCCGTCCGGGCACGACCACGATCTTGCGGATCGGCCGGCCTTCGGCAAAGCGCTGCACCTCGGCGCTGTGGGCGGCCAGCTGCTCGATCTCCTCCCGAGCGGCCTGCGCCGGCGCGCGCAGCACGCCGCGGTGCTTGCCGTTGACCTGCAGCACGAGTTCGATCTCGTCTTGCACCAGCGCCGCCTCGTCCACCTGCGGCCAGGGCGCATCGAGCAGCCCGCCGGCGGCGCCCGCGTAGCCCAGCTCGCTCCACAGGGCGTGGGTGATGTGCGGGCAGGCGGGGTACAGCGCGCGCAGCAGCACCGAGAAGCCCTCGCACAGCACGGCGGCGTCGCCGTCGTCGGCCGAGCCGCCAGCGGCCTGCCCGCCGGGCTTGAAGCCTTCGAGCGCGTTGAGCAGCTTCATGCAACCCGAGACGACGGTGTTGTACTGCATGCGCTCGTAGTCGTAGCTCACCTGCCCCAGCACCTTGTGCACCTCGTGGCGCAAGGCCTTGGCCGCCGGGGCCAGGGCCGCGCCGCTGAGGTCTGCGCCGGTGGCGCGACGGATGGCCCCGGCGTGCTGAGCGCCGAAGGCCCACAGCCGGCGCAGGAAGCGGTTGGCTCCCTCCACGCCTGCGTCGTTCCACTCCAGCGTCTGCTCCGGCGGCGAGGCGAACATCACGAACAGCCGCGCCGTGTCCGCGCCGTAGCGGTCGATGAGCTGCTGCGGGTCCACGCCGTTGTTTTTGGACTTGGACATCGTGCCCACGCCCTCGTAGTCCACCTCGGTGCCCGCGGGCAGCGCGCCCTTGGCTGCCTTCAGCCGCGCGCCCACGACCTTGCCCGAGGCGTCGAAGGTGTTGTCCACCTCGTGCGGCCAGTAGTACTCGATGCCGCCCTTGTCACCGCGGCGCGAGTAGATGTGGTTGAGCACCATGCCCTGGGTGAGCAGCTTCGTGAAGGGCTCGTCCACCTGCACGAGCTCGAGGTCGCGCATCACCTTGGTCCAGAAGCGCGCGTACAGCAGGTG
>JBJTVI010000051.1:0-2353 GCA_046081145.1 Rubrivivax sp. | reverse complement strand
GCCGTGAGCCAGGTGGTCTGCCCCACCGTCATGCCCAGTACCTGGCCGCCGTAGGGTTCGAGCAGGACGTCCTGCATCGCAAAGCCCATCGTGCCCAGGGCCACTGCAAAGAGTCGCCGGCGCACCGGCTCGTGACGGACGTAGGTGCGCCAGGCCTGCAGGAAATCCGGCTCGTCGGCCTGGGTGCGCGCGCGTGCGGCGCGGCTCACGGGCCGACGCGGCTCCTGCTTCCACATCGCCACCGTGTTGAGCACGAGGGTGGCCAGCGCGCAGGCCTGGATCACCTGCACGAGGCGACCGGGTGTGAAGTCGGCGAGGAACCAGCCGAAGACGAAGGCGCTGCCCAGGGTGCCGAGCAGCAGCATGACGTACATGAGGCCGACCACGCGCGGGTGCGAGGCGCGCGGGGCCAGGTCGGTGGCCAGTGCCAGGCCGGCTGTCTGGGTGGTGTGCAGGCCCGCGCCCACGAGCAGGAAGGCCACGCCCGCCCCGGCCTGGCCGACCCAGGTTGGCCACTGGGCCGAGTCGCCCTTGCCGGCCAGCACGAGCAGCGTGAAGGGCATGAGCGCCAGGCCGCCGAACTGCAGCAGCGTGCCCATCCACATGAAGGGCACGCGACGCCAGCCGAGCGCCGAGCGGTGGTGGTCGGAGCGAAAGCCGATGAGTGCGCGAGCCGGTGCCCACAGCACCGGCAGCGACACCATGACGGCCACGAGCCCGGCGGGCACGCCGAGCTCGACGATCATGACGCGGTTGAGGGCGCCCACGAGGAGGGCAAGCGCCATGCCTACGGCGACCTGGAACAAGGACAGGCGCAGCAGCCGGGGCAGGGGAAGGTCAGGGCTCGCCGCATCCGCAAAGGGCAGGAAGCGAGGCCCGAGCGAGGCCCAGCGGGACACGAGATGGCGGCTCAGGCTGCTCATCGCATCGACAGGCATGGGAATGCGCCGGACCGGGCCAGGCAAAGCCTGGCCGGAGCCGGCGCGTGAGAGCGTAGGCCGCGCATGCGCGGCCTCGACCTATTTCTTTGGCGCAGCCGGTGCGGCGTCGGCCGGTGCGGCGGCCATCGCGGCCGGGGGGCCGTTCAGGAAGCGCTTGACCCACGTGGTGTTGGTCAGCAGCGCCACGTGCACCGAAAACGAACCGACGGCGACAGCGCCGAGGAAGAGGGGAATGCCGACCGTGGGCCTCACGACCAGCCAGAGCTTTCCGTAGATCATGTCTGGGTCTCCTTGCTGGTCACTTCAGCCACGGGGAGTAGATGTAAGCGAACAGATGCGCCAGTGCCGCGATGAATCCGAAGATCTGCGTGCCCTGGATCAAGTGTCGATGGATCTCTTCTGATTGTTCCTCGGTGAGGCCGGTGGGCCACACCTTGTCAGAGTCATCTGCCATGGGTCCTCCTGGAGGGAGCTGGAAAAGCGTGCGCAACCCGCACGTGGGTACGGTCGACAAAGCCCCTGCCGACAATATGTAATGTGACTGTTACGTCTAGGGCTGTCAACAACATTAGACAGTGCTTTCCCCAAGACGTGACGCGCGCGCCGCACCTCATCCCCGGCGCGGCATGCGCCACGGCAGCAGCGCCTGCACCAGCGGCGAGGCGAATCGACGTGCGTCCAGCGTCTCGTGCATGGCCTGGACCGGCTCACCGCACAGTTGCCCCTGCACCACGCCCCGGGCATAGAAGGGGGTGTCCTCCAGGGTACGCAGCACGCGCGGGCCGGCCTGGGCGGCCAGAGGCGCCAGCGTGGCGTGGCGGACGATGCCCCAGCGTGTCGTGGCCAGGCCGGCGCGTGGCGGAAGCTCCACGGGCGAGTCTGTGCCGGCCGGGGAGAATCTCCGCCCGATCAGGCGTTCGGCACGCCCCCTCGACTGGCGCACGTCGTAGGCCACGACGCAGCTGCCGTCGGCCAGCGTCGCGCGCATCCAGTCCCAGGTGGTGAAGGGCTCGCTGATGGGCTCGTCCCCCTCGTTGCTGTCGACGTAGGCGTGGCCGTCCCAACTCAGCTCCGGCGCCTCCAGGCGCACCTGCACGCGCGCGCAGGGCGCGATCGGGCCCCAGCGGTGACGTCCGGCGTCGTCGAGCGCCGCCACATGGCGGCACAGGCCCGCGGTGTGTACGCGCACAGTGCCGCGGATGCGCCGCGGCAGCGGGTTGGCGACCTCGTCGAGCGTGATGTCCAGGCGGTCGTCGTGCCAGCGCAGGGCGCTCGGGCCGACGGCGAAGTGGGCCGCGCCGCGGTCGACATGACGCCGGCCACGCTCGGTCATGGCCCAGCGGCCGGCGCCAGGGCTGTACAGCGCGACGTTGATGGCGCAGTGCTGCTCGGCGTCGGCACGCCCGCGCCGC
>JBJTVI010000050.1:0-2658 GCA_046081145.1 Rubrivivax sp. | reverse complement strand
GAGGTCCACCAGGTGCAGGCGCCGGGCGCCGGCATCCAGCCAGCGCCGCGCCATCGCGGCGGGGTCGTCGCCAAAGGTGGTGGAGGCATTCATGTCACCTTGTTGCAGGCGCACGCACTTGCCGTCCTTCAGGTCGATGGCCGGAATCAGCAGCATGGCTCGTTCAGAGCGGAGTGGAGGATGGGGGGAGCGCCTGCGCCCCGCTGGCCCGGTTGCGCCGGCGCGCACGGGGCTCATGGGGTCCAGCGCAAGAAGTTGCGGTACAGGGCCAGGCCGTGTTCGGCGCTCTTCTCAGGGTGAAACTGCGTGGCAAAAATGTTATCCCGGGCCACGGCGCAGGTAAAGCGTCCGCCGTAGTCGGCCTCGGCGGCACTGTGGCGCCGGTCAGACGGCTGCGCGTGGTAGCTGTGCACGAAGTAGTACCAGGCGCCGTCGGGGATGCCCGCCCACAGCGGGTGTGCGCCAGCGGCCTCAGCCGGGCGAAACACCTGGTTCCAGCCCATCTGAGGCACCTTGAAGCGGCTGCCGTCGGCCTGCAGCCGGCCCTCGAGCCGAAAGCGCACCACGCGCCCCGGGATCAGGCCCAAACCGGGCGTATCCTGCTCCTCGCTGTGCTCGAGCAGCATCTGCATGCCGATGCACACGCCCAGCAGCGGCTTGTGGGCCGCCACGTGCAGCACGGCCTCGCGCAGGCCGCATTCATCCAGCGCGCGCATGCAGTCGCGCATGGCGCCCTGGCCGGGCAACACCACCCGATCGGCGCCCCACACCTCCTCGGGGTGGGCGGTGACGATGACGCGAAACTCCTCGTCGCGGCAGGCATGCGCCACCGCCTGCGATACCGAGCGCAGGTTGCCCATGCCGTAATCGACGACGGCGACCGTTCGGGCCATGGTGCGGGAGGTGCGATGAGGGTGGCGGCGCGCGTGCGGCTACAGCGCGCCCTTGGTGGAGGGAATCACACCCGCCGCACGCGGATCGAGGGTCAGCGCCATGCGCAGCGCCCGCGCGAAGGCCTTGAACACCGTCTCGCACTGGTGGTGGGCGTTGTCACCACGCAGGTTGTCGATGTGCAGCGTGACGAAGGCGTGGTTGGCAAAGCCCTGGAAGAACTCGTAGGCCAGCTGCGTGTCGAAGCCGCCCACCATCCCGCTCCTGAAGGGCACATCCATGTGCAAGCCCGGGCGGCCGGAGAAATCGATCACCACGCGCGAGAGCGCCTCGTCCAGCGGCACGTAGGCGTGGCCGTAGCGCGTCAGGCCGCGCTTGTCACCCACCGCCTGTGCCACCGCCATGCCGAGCGTGATGCCCACGTCCTCCACCGTGTGGTGGCCGTCGATGTGCAGGTCACCCTCGGCCTGGATCTCCAGGTCGATGAGGCCGTGGCGGGCGATCTGGTCGAGCATGTGGTCGAAAAAGCCGATGCCGGTGGCCAGCGAGGCCTTCCCGGTGCCGTCCAGGTCGAGCCGCACGCGAATGCGGGTCTCCTTCGTGTCGCGTCTGACGTCGGCGCTGCGGTTCATGTCAGGGGCTCTCCTTGTGGGCGGCCGTTGGCGGCTGCACCTGCGCCGGGCTCTCCGCCAGGATCTCGGCCAGGGCGGTGATCAGGCGATCGTTCTCCTCGGGCGCCCCCACCGTCAGCCGAAGACAGTTGGCAAGCAAGGGATGCAGCCCGGCAATGTGCTTGACGAGGATGCCGCGGGCCTTCAGGCCCTCGAAGGCACGTGCCGAGTCGGGCACACGCACGAGGATCATGTTGGCTTCGCTGGGGAAGGCTGTCAGGCCGGGCAGCTGGCGCAAGGCCTGCTGCAGCCGCTCGCGCTCGGCCCGCAGCACCGCCGCCTGGCGTGCGTACTCCTCGGCGTGCTCGAGGGCGAAGAGCGCCGCCTCGGCGTTGAGCGAACCCACGTTGTAGGGCGGGCGCACCTTGTCGATCTCGGCGATCAGCGGCGCGGTGCCGCACAGGTAGCCCAGGCGCACGCCGGCCAGGCCGAATTTCGAGAGCGTGCGCAGCACCAGCACGTGCGGGTGCGCGGCCATCCGGCCCATCCAGGTGCGCGAGGAGAACGGCTGGTAGGCCTCGTCCATCACCACCAGGCCCTGCTGCGCGCCCACGGCCGCGACCACGCAGTCGATGGCCGCATCGTCGAACAGGTTGGCGGTGGGGTTGTTCGGGTAGGCCAGGTACGTGATCGCCGGACGGTGGCGCTCGATGGCCGCCACCATCGCGTCGGCATCGAGCGAGAAGTCGGCCTTCAGCGGCACCCCCACGAAGGCCAGGCCACGCAGCTTGGCGCTCATCTCGTACATCACGAAGCCCGGCAGCGGCGCCAGCACCGTGGCGCTGGGCGTCATGCAGGCCACCGACAGGAGATCGATGAGCTCGCCAGAACCGTTGCCCAGCATCAGCGCGCCGCCCTCGGGCAGCTCCACGTGGCGGGCGAGTGCCTGCATCAGGGCTGCCCCACCCGCGCCGGGATAGCGGTTGATGGCCACGCGGCCCAGCCGCTCGCCAGCTCACGCTGCAGCGCAGCCGGCAGCGTGAAGGGGTTCTCCATCGCGTCGAGCTTCACGAAACCGGCGCTGGGCTGCACGGCGTAGGCGTGCATCGACTGCACATCCTGGCGCAGCGTGCGGGCGATGCAGGCCCGCACGGAG
>JBJTVI010000049.1:0-3507 GCA_046081145.1 Rubrivivax sp. | reverse complement strand
CTGGAGCGCGCCGTGCTCGACCAGATCGCCGGTACGGACGATGGCCGCGTGGACCCGGACATGCCGCCCGAGATGCGCTGGCTCGTGACATTCCCGCGGCTGGACACGGCACAGGCGGGCTGGCCAGACGGCTTCGAGGCGGTGGCCAGCCACCCCGAATGGCTGCTGGCCTGGACCAGCGGGCCGCTGGAGCGTGCCCTGGCGGGCGAGCCGGTGCAAGGGCGCACGCCCTGGGTGCTCAGCGTGGGCGGGGGCCGGCTCGAGCTGCGCGCCGGGCTCGATGGGCCCGATCCGCAGGCCCTGGCCGAGTGGATCGGCTTTTTCGAGTGCGCCCTGCGCGAGGCCCGGCGCGTGCAGGCCGAGCGGGCCGATGCCGGAGACCCCACGACGCTGCCCGGCATGTGGGCCGTGCCGCGCGACGAGCACGAGCACGACGGGCGCCCCTGAGCGGGCGCCAATCAGGCTCCACCGGGCTCCATCAAGCCGCGTAGCGCCCGAGCTCGAGCTTGGCAATCGCGTTGCGGTGCACCTCGTCGGGCCCGTCGGCAAAGCGCAACGTGCGCGCGTGGGCGTAGAAGGAGGCGAGCGGGAAATCCTGTGACATGCCGCCGCCGCCATGCACCTGCATGGCCCAGTCGATCACCTGGCAGGCCATGTTGGGCGCGGCGACCTTGATCATCGCGATCTCCGCCTTGGCGCTCTTGTTGCCCGCCACGTCCATCATCCACGCCGCCTTGAGCGTGAGCAGCCGGGCCTGCTCGATGAGGATGCGCGATTCGGCGATGCGCTCGCGCGTGACGCCCTGCTCCGACACCTTGCGGCCGAAGGCCACCCGTGATCCGGCACGCTTGCACATGAGCTCCAGCGAGCGCTCGGCCAGTCCGATCAGGCGCATGCAGTGGTGGATCCGCCCGGGCCCGAGCCGGCCCTGCGCGATCTCGAATCCGCGGCCCTCGCCGAGCAGGATGTTGGAAGCCGGCACCCGCACATCGCGAAAGTCCACCTCCATGTGCCCATGCGGGGCGTCGTCATACCCCATGACGGAGAGCGGGCGCAGCACGGTCACGCCGGGCGTGTCCATCGGCACGAGGATCATCGACTGCTGCGAGTGGCGGGGCGCCGAGGGGTCGGTCTTGCCCATGAAGATGAGGATCTTGCAGCGCGGGTCCCCCGCGCCGCTGGTCCACCACTTGCGGCCGTTGATCACGTACTCGTCGCCCGCACGCTCGATGCGCGACTCGATGTTGGTCGCATCCGACGAGGCCACGGCGGGCTCGGTCATCGCGAAGGCGCTGCGGATCTCGCCGGCCAGCAGCGGCTCGAGCCAGCGCTTCTGGTGCTCGGGCGTGCCGTAGCGCACCAGCACCTCCATGTTGCCGGTGTCCGGGGCGCTGCAGTTGAAGACCTCTGGTGCCCAGGGCACGCGGCCCATGGTCTCGGCCAGCGGGGCGTACTCCTGGTTCGTCAGCCCGGCCCCGCGGTCGCTCGTGGGCAGCCACAGGTTCCACAGCCCCGCCTCGCGTGCGAGGGGCTTGAGATCCTCGATGACGCGCAGCGGCGTCCAGCGGCGGCCCTCGCGCGTGTTGGCCTCGATCTCCTCGGCCCAACGGCCCTCGGCGGGGTAGATGTGACGATCCATGAAGGCCTGCAGGCGCGCCTGCAGTTCAAGGGTGCGCGGGGAGTAGCTGAAGTCCATGAAGGGGTCTCCGGTCGGGTCGTTCGGCTTGCGGGATGGGGCGCCTGGCCGCGCTCAGGCTCGCTGCGCGAAGGACCAGGCGAGCTGAGCCAGCGGGCGCGCGGCGGTGCCGGCCGAGGCCGCCTCGGCACTGGCTGCCGTGCCCTCCACCACGCGCCGGGCGATGCCCTGCAGGATGGCGGCGATGCGAAAGAGGTTGTAGGCGAGGTAGAAGTTCCAGTCGCGCTGCACGGCGTTGGCCTCGCCGTGTCCGCTGCGCGCCAGGTAGCGCTCGAGGTAGGCCGATTCGGTAGGGATGCCCAGCGCCACGGGGTCGAGCCCGCCGATGCCCCGGCCCATGGCGTGCGGGATGTGCCAGGCCATGCAGTGGTAGCTGAAGTCGGCCAGCGGGTGCCCGAGGGTGGAGAGCTCCCAGTCGAGCACGGCCAGCACGCGCGGCTCGGTGGGGTGGAAGATGAGGTTGTCCAGGCGGAAGTCGCCGTGCACGATGGACACCGCCGAGGGGTCGCGTGCGCCCTCCGGGATGTGCGCGGGCAGCCACGCGATCAGGCGATCCATCTCCGGGATCGGCTCGGTCACCGAGGCTTCGTACTGGCGGCTCCAGCGCGTGATCTGGCGCTCGAAGTAGTTGCCCGGCTTGCCGTAGTCCGACAGCCCCACGGCGGCAGGGTCCACCCCGTGCAAGGCGGCGATCACGCGGTTCATCTCGTCGTAGATCGCACCGCGTTCGGCAGGCGTCATGCCCGGCAGGGCCTGGTCCCAGAGCACGCGCCCCTGCACGTACTCCATCACGTAGAAGGCGCGCCCGATGACGGATTCGTCCTCGCACAGCAGGTGCATCCGCGCCACCGGCACGCCGCTGCCGTGCAGGGCGCGCATCACGCGAAACTCGCGCTCGATGGCGTGCGCCGAGGGCAGGAGCCTGGCCACGGGCCCGGGCTTGGCGCGCATCACGTAGCGCCCGCTGGCGCCGCCGAGCAGGAAGGTGGGGTTGGACTGGCCGCCCTTGAACTGCTCCACCGTCAGCGGGCCTTCGAAGCCCGGCAGGTGCGCGCGCAGGTGGCGCTCGAGCGCCCCGACGTCGAAGGCGTGCCTTTCGGATACGGGCTTGGTGCCGGTGAATCGATCCATGCGCGAGGCAGCGCTCACAGCCGCGCCAGCCTCTCGAGGCCAAGCTGCAGCGTCTCGTCCTTCTTGGCGAAGCACAGCCGCACGATCCCCTGCTCGAAGCCCTCGCCGTAGAAGGCCGACAGCGGAATTGCCGCCACGCCGATCTCCCGCGTGAGCCACTGGCAGAAGTCGCCCTCGCGCATGTCGCTCACGCCAGAGATGTCCACGCACTGGAAGTAGGTGCCCTGGGTGTGCAGCGGGCGCAGCCGGGTGCGCCGCAGGCCCTCCACGAAAAGGTCGCGCTTGCGCTGGTAGAAGGCCGCCAGCTCCAGGTAGGGGCGGGGGTCGGCCATGTAGCGGGCCAGGCCGTGCTGCACCGGCGTGTTGACGGTGAACACGTTGAACTGGTGCACCTTGCGGAACTCGGCTGTCAGGGCCGCCGGCGCCACCACGTAGCCCACCTTCCAACCCGTCACGTGGTAGGTCTTGCCGAAGCTCGAGACCACGAAGGCGCGCTCGGCCAAGGCCGGGATCGAGGCTGCGCTCACGTGCGGCTGCCCGTCGTAGACCATGTGCTCGTAGACCTCGTCGGAGATCAGCAGCACGTTGGTGGGGGCCAGCAGGGCGGCCAGGCGCTCCATCTCCTCGCGCGACCACACGGTGGCGCTCGGGTTGTGCGGGGAGTTCAGGATCAGCGCACG
>JBJTVI010000048.1:0-5240 GCA_046081145.1 Rubrivivax sp. | reverse complement strand
CCGGATCGAGCCGGCCAGGAAGGCCTCGACGGCCACCTCATTGGCCGCATTGAGGACCACCGTGCCGCCCGGGGGGCCTGCGAGCACCTGCCAGGCCAGCTCCAGCCCAGGGAAGCGGCGCGGGTCGGGCGCCTCGAAAGTCAGGGCACCCACGTTCATGAAGTCCACCCGCGGGGCCCCACTGTCCACGCGGTGCGGCCAGGCCAGGCCATAGGCGATGGGCACGCGCATGTCGGGTGTGCCCAGCTGGGCCAGCACCGAGGCGTCGCGGCACACCACCATCGAATGGATGATGCTCTGCGGGTGGATCACCACGCGGATCTGCTCGGGCCGCAGGTCGAAGAGCCAGCGCGCCTCGATGACCTCCAGGGCCTTGTTCATCATGGTGGCGGAATCCACCGAGATCTTGCGCCCCATGACCCAGTTCGGATGCGCCACGGCCTGCTGCGGCGTCACCTCGGCAAGCGTGGAGGGGTCGCGGGTGCGAAACGGCCCGCCCGAGGCGGTGAGGACGATGTGATCGATACGCGAGGCCCACTGCCCGCGGTCCTCGGGCAGGCACTGGAAGATGGCCGAGTGCTCGCTGTCGATCGGGATGAGGGTGGCCCCACCCTCGCGCACGGTGCGGATGAAGAGTTCGCCGCCGACGACGATGGCCTCCTTGTTGGCCAGCAGCAGCCGCTTGCCGGCGCGCGCCGCCGCCATGCAGGGGCGCAGCCCCGCCGCCCCGACGATCGCCGCCATGACGCTGTCGACTTCAGGTGCCGCCGCCACTTCCTCCAGCGCTGCGGCACCGACGCGCACCTGCGTGTCGCTGCCACGGCCGCGCAGGGCCTCTCGCAGGGCCCGTGCGGCGGCCTCGTCGGGGACCACCGCCACCCGGGGCTTCAGGCGCAGGCACTGCTGCGCGAGCTCGTCCACGCGCCTGTAGGCCGACAGCGCGTAGACCCGGAAGCGATCGGGGTGGCGCTCGATCACGTCGAGCGTGTTCACGCCGATGGACCCGGTGGAGCCCAGGATCGTCACCTGATGGGTCATGCCCGAGCCCCCTGCCAGGTGACCAGCGCCATGGCGATCGGAAAGACCGGCAGCAGCGCGTCGATGCGATCGAGCACGCCGCCGTGTCCAGGCAGCAGGCCGCTGGAGTCCTTCATGCCGGCGCTGCGCTTGAGCAGCGATTCGAAGAGATCGCCCACCACGCTCATCGCGCACAGGGCGCTGGCCGCGATGGCGAGGCCCGTCACCCCGAAGGAGCCGAGCAGCCGCCCGTACAGGCTCGGGCCATCCACCGGCAGGAGACGCTCGATGACACCCACCCACAATGCCGCCAGCGCCAGCACCCCGATCCAGCCACTGACAGCGCCCTCCCAGGTCTTGCCCGGGCTGATCTGCGGGGCGAGCTTGCGGCGCCCGTAGCGGTGGCCGCCGAAGTAGGCTGCGATGTCGGCCACCCACACCAGGCACAGCGTGGAGAGCAGGAAGTTCAGGCCCAGGCCACGCGCACTGACGATGGCCAGCCATGCTGCCCAGAGGATCACGACCCCGAGCAGCAGCCGCGAAACCTTCGGGAGGGTGCCCCAGCCGGCCACGCCACGCCACAGCGCCAGACCCCCGGCCACCACCCACATGGCCGCCAGCCCCGCCCAGGCCGACGGATGGGGGTTGCGGGACCAACCTGCCTGCCAGGCCGCCAGGCCGAGACCGGCCACGACCAGCGCGGTGCCGATGGCCGGTGCGCCACCCAGCCCGTTCAGGCGCGACCACTCCCAGGCCGCAGCGGCGACGAAGGCCAGGGTGAGGATCGCAAAGGGTTCAGGCCGGGCAGCCCACATCGCCGGCAGCAGGAAGGCCAGCAGGACCACCGCCGTGACGATGCGCTGCCTCAGCACAGCCGCGTCACCGGGCCGCCGCCGCGGCCTCCCGGGCAGGCACACCGCCGAACCGCCGCTCCCGCCGCGCATAGGTGGCCAGGGCCGCGTCGACCTCGGCGGCGCTGAAATCGGGCCACAGGCATTCGGTGAAGAAGAGCTCGCTGTAGGCCGCCTGCCAGAGCAGGAAGTTGCTGATGCGCATCTCCCCGCCCGTGCGGATGAAGAGGTCCGGGTCGGGCGCGAAGGCCAGCGCCGTGTAGCGCGACAGGACGTCCTCGGTCAGCTCGGCGGGGCCCAGCCCGTCGGCCATCGCCCGGCGACAGGCCTGCACCACATCCCAGCGGCCGCCGTAGTTGAAGGCTACGGACAGGGTGATGCGCGTGTTGTGCGCCGTGCTGACCTCGGCCTCCTCCCAGGCGGCGCGAAGCTTGTCGGTGACGGCGTCGCGGTCGCCGATGATGCGGATGCGCACGCCGTCGGTGGCCAACCGGCGCAAGTACTTGGAGACCGCCACCAGCACCAGCCCCATGAGGCCCGACACCTCGTCGCTCGGGCGCTTCCAGTTCTCCGAGGAGAAGGCGAACACCGTCAGGTACTCCACGCCGCGCTCGGCGAAGAGATCGACCGCGCGCACGAGCGCGTCCACACCGGCCTTGTGGCCGAAGAAGCGAGGCATGTAGCGCTGCTTGGCCCAGCGGCCGTTGCCGTCCATGACCACCGCCACGTGGCGGGGAATCGGGGCGTGGCGGTCCATGGTGCGCGAGCCGGCGGTCAGACCGCCAGCACCTCGCCTTCCTTGGCCTGGACGAGGCGGTCGACCTCGGCGATCACGCGGTCGGTCAGGCGCTGCACGTCGTCCTGCGCGCGGCGCTCGTCATCCTCGGAGACGAGCTTGTCCTTGAGCTGGCGCTTGAGCTGCTCGTTGGCCTCGCGGCGCACGTTGCGCACTGCCACCTTGCAATCCTCGCCGGCACCGCGCACGACCTTGGTGAGGTCGCGGCGCCTTTCCTCCGTCAGCGCCGGCATGGGCACGCGCAGCAGGTCCCCCTGAGAGGCGGGGTTGAGCCCGAGATCGGATTCGCGGATGGCCTTCTCGATCTTCGCACCCATGCCTTTCTCCCACGGCTGCACGCTGATCGTGCGCGCATCGAGCAGCGAAACATTGGCCACCTGGCTGATCGGCACCATCGAGCCGTAGTACTCGACCTGAACCTGATCGAGCAGACCCGGGTGCGCCCGCCCGGTGCGGATCTTCTGCAGTTCGCCCTTGAGAGCCTCCACCGACTTGCCCATCTTGGCCTCGGCGTTCCTGCGGATGTCGGCAATCGTGGTCATGAGCTGGCAAACCCCTTCAGACGTGCACCAGCGTGCCCTCGTCCTCGCCGCGCACCACGCGTTGCAGCGCCCCGGGCTTGAAGAGGGAGAACACCTTGATGGGCAGGTTCTGGTCGCGACACAGGGCGAAGGCGGTGGCGTCCATCACCTGCAGGTTGCGGGAGATGGCCTCGTCGAAACTGATGGAGGCGTAGCGCGTGGCCGTGGGGTCGCGCTTGGGGTCGGCGCTGTACACGCCATCGACTTTGGTCGCCTTGAGCACCACCTGCGCACCGATCTCGGCCCCGCGCAGGGCCGCGGCGGTGTCGGTGGTGAAGAAGGGGTTGCCCGTGCCGGCGGCAAAGACCACCACCTTGCCCTCCTCGAGGTACTGAAGCGCCTTGGGGCGCACATAGGGCTCCACCACCTGCTCGATCGAAATCGCCGACATGACCCGGGCCGTCATGCCCTCCTGGCGCATGGTGTCGGCCAGTGCCAGGGAGTTCATCACGGTGGCGAGCATGCCCATGTAATCGGCCGTGGCGCGGTCCATCCCGACGGACCCGCCGGCCACGCCGCGGAAGATGTTGCCCCCGCCGATCACCACTGCCACCTCCACGCCCTCGAGGGTGACGGCGCGCACCTCCTGGACCATGCGCACGATGGTGGCCCGGTTGATGCCGAAGGCGTCGTCGCCCATCAGCGCCTCACCCGAGAGCTTCAGAAGGATGCGCTTGTAACCCGGCATGCGTGAGCGTGTTGGATCCGACGGTGCGTGAGTGTAAGGGCGCGCGCGGCCGCCTCGAGGCAGCCGCAGGCGGCCCTCACTGCCCCTTGGCTGCCGCGACCTGCGCCGCCACCTCGGCGGCGAAGTCGTCGGTCTTCTTCTCGATGCCCTCGCCCACCACGTACAGCGTGAAGCCGTGAACCGTGGTGCCGGCGGCCTTGAGCATCTGCTCGACGGACTGCTTGTCGTTCTTGACGAAGGGCTGGTTCAGGAGCGACACCTCCTTGAGGTACTTCTGGACCGAGCCCTCGACCATCCTGGCCGCGATCTCGGCAGGCTTGCCCGACTCGGCCGCCTTCTCCGCCGCCACGCGGCGCTCGCGCTCGACGAGTTCGGCCGGCACCTCGGCCGAGGAGAGGGAGACGGGCTTCATGGCCGCGATGTGCATGGCCGTATCCTTGGCCGACACGGCGTCGCCGGTGTACTCGACGACCACGCCGATGCGCGTGCCGTGCAGATAGTGGGCCAACTGGCCGCCACCTGCCCAGCGGCGAAAGCGCCGGATCGTCATGTTCTCGCCGATCTTCCCGATCAGCCCCTTGCGCACATCCTCCACCGTCGGGCCGAAGCCGTCCTGCGAGAGCGCCAGCGCCGAGAGTGCCGCCACGTCCGCCGGGCCATGGGCGGCCACGAGCCGCGCGCAGCCCTGTGCGAAGGCCAGGAAGGATTCGTTCTTCGAGACGAAGTCCGTCTCGCAGTTGATCTCCACCAGCGCACCGGTGGAGCCCGAGACGTCTGCAGACACGACCCCCTCGGCGGTGATGCGGGCGGCAGCCTTGCCGGCCTTGTTGCCGAGCTTGACGCGCAGGATCTCTTCGGCCCGGCCCATGTCGCCCTCGGCCTCGGTGAGCGCCTTCTTGCACTCCATCATGGGTGCATCGGTCTTGGCGCGCAGCTCGGCCACCATGCTCGCGGTGATTGCAGCCATCGGTGATTCTCCGTTCGAAAATGTGGAAAGGGCGGTGCAGCGGCCCGCAGGGCCCCGGCACCGCCCTGCGGGGGATCAGGCCTCCTCGCGGACCTCGACGAACTCGTCGCCCTCGGCGGCCGCAGCGGTGACCTCGGTCACGGCCTGGGAGCGGCCCTCGAGCACCGCGTCAGCCAGCGCGCGTGCATACAGCGCCACCGCCTTGGCCGAGTCGTCGTTGCCCGGGATCACGTACTGAACGCCGTCGGGGCTGTGGTTGGAGTCCACCACGCCGATCACGGGAATGCCCAGCTTGTTGGCCTCGGCCACCGCGATCTTGTGATAGCCGACGTCGATCACG
>JBJTVI010000047.1:0-7330 GCA_046081145.1 Rubrivivax sp. | reverse complement strand
AGGCAAGCGACGGCACCGTGATCGTGGGCCAGCGCGAGGTCGCCGGCCCGAGCCTGGAGCGCGGGGTCGTCTTCCA
Organism: Rubrivivax sp.; assembly: GCA_046081145.1. Lineage (GTDB taxonomy): Bacteria > Pseudomonadota > Gammaproteobacteria > Burkholderiales > Burkholderiaceae_C > Rubrivivax. The sequence continues at coordinate 7,254 of JBJTVI010000047.1, read as the reverse complement.
GGGCCATGCCCTGCTGCCTTGGCTGAGCGTGCGCCGCAACGTGGCCTTTGCGGTGCGCAGCAAGTGGCCGCAGTGGAGCGCGGCGCAGGTGGCGGAGCAGGTGGAAAAGTACGTGGCGATGGTGGGCCTGGCCGGTGCGCTCGAGCGCAAGCCCAGCCAGCTATCCGGTGGCATGAAACAGCGCGTGGGCATCGCACGCGCGTTCGCGATCGAACCCAAGATGCTGCTGCTCGACGAGCCCTTTGGCGCGCTGGACGCCCTCACGCGCGGCACGATCCAGGACGAGCTGCTGCGGATCTGCGCACAGACGCGCCAGACGGTCTTCATGATCACGCACGACGTCGACGAGGCGATCCTGCTGGCCGACAAGATCCTGCTCATGAGCAACGGCCCGCGCGCACGCATCGCCGAGGTGGTGTGCAACCCGCTGCCGCGCACCCGCGCGCGCGCCACGCTGCACCACGAGCCGCTTTACTTCGCGCTGCGCAACCACCTGGTCGACTTCCTGGTCAGCCGGGCCGGCGAGCTCTCGGGCGGGCGGGCGCCGCAACAGCCAAGAGTGGTCACGCCCGGGCTCGGGCCCGATGCGCCCGACACCCCGGAGGCCGGGAGCACACCCGGCGACACCGGCTCGCATGCCTCCGCCGCCGGTCCCGTCCGGCCGGCCCTGCACCGCGTCGCTTGAATCCCAAACCCTCGAGGAGTCCTTCCCCATGAATCGCATGGACGTGACCGAAAAGATCATCAGCACCAAGGTGTCCAAGGGCATCAAGTGGTCCGATGTGGCCGACAAGGTCGGCCAGAGCAAGGAGTGGGTCACCGCGGCCTGCCTCGGGCAGATGCAGATGACCAAGGAGCAGGCCAACGCAGTGGGCAAGATCTTCAGCCTGACCGCCGAGGAGAAGAAGTGGCTGCAGGTGGTGCCCTACAAGGGCAGCCTGCCCACCGCCGTGCCCACCGACCCGCTGATCTACCGCTTCTACGAGCTCGTCATGATCTACGGCACCACCTTCAAGGAGCTGATCCATGAAGAGTTCGGCGACGGGATCATGTCGGCCATCGACTTCAAGATGGACATGCAGCGCCAGGCCGACCCCAACGGGGACCGGGTGCAGATCGTGATGAGCGGGAAGTACCTGGCGTACAAGACGTACTGAGTTGCTGCAGGGTCGCCAGCGGCCAGCGCTGGCATCATCGGGAAGCCTCGGCTCTCCCGAATCCACATGAACCCTGCACATGGCCTGCCCTGCGGCACCTGGCCCTCACCGCTGAGCCCCGAGCGGTGTGCGGCCGGTGCAGCCTCTCTCGGCTTTGCCGGGACGCACCACAACACCGTCTACTGGGCCGAGGGCCGGCCCAGCGAGAAGGGGCGCAGCGTGCTGATGGCCTGGCAGCCCGGTGGCATGCCGCGTGAAGTGCTGGCACCCAACGCCGACGTGCGCAGCCGCGTGCACGAGTACGGCGGCACACCCTGGTGCGCGGCGGGCGAGCGCCTGGTGTGGAGCGAGGCGCGCGACCAGCGGCTGCGTGTGCGCGAGGCCGATGGCACGGTGCGCGTGCTCACGCCCGAGGGCTGTCGCTACGCGGACGCGCGTGCGTTGCCGGGGCCCGGTGCTGGGCAGGTCAGCGGTGCGGGGTCTGCGAGTTCGCGCTTCATCGTGGCGGTTCGCGAAGACCATCGCCCGGTGGGGTCGGCCGCCGCAGGCGCAGCCGGGACGGTGCACGAGCCCCGCAACGAGGTGGTGCTGCTCGACCTGGAGGCCACCGAAGACGAGGGCCGCGTGCTCGCATCGGGCAGCGACTTCGTGGCCTGGCCACGCCCGAGCCCGGACGGCCGGTGGCTCGCCTTCGTCACCTGGAACCACCCCTCGATGCCGTGGGACGAGACGCAACTCGTCGTGGGCCGCCTGGAAAACGGCCAGCTCGTGGAGCCGCGCGTGGTGGCGGGTGGGTCAGGCGAGTCGGTGCTCGAGCCGCAGTGGGACGAGGACGGGACGCTCTACCTTCTCTCCGACCGCACGGGCTGGTGGAACCTGTACCGCTGCACCGGCTTCGAGGGGCCGCACAGCCGCATGGAGGCGGTCACGCATCTGGAAGCGGAAGTCGGCGGCCCGCTGTGGCAGCTCGGCATGCAGTCCTACGTGCTCCTCGGCTCGGGCCAGGCGCTGCTGCGCGTGAGCTGCGATGCGCGCGATACGCTCGTCAAGCTCGACCTGCGCACGGGCGAACAGGCAACGCTCGAGCTGCCCTTCGTCAGCTTCGGCAGCCTCGGCCGGCTCGATGCGCACACGGCTGTGGCGATCGCAGCCGGCACCCACGAGTTGCCCGCGCTCATCACGATCGACCTGCGCCCAGACGCCGCCGCCCCGCGCTTGGCCGTCGTGCGCAGCGCGGGCCCCGCGCCGCTGGCACGCGAGGCGGTCTCGGTCGCCCAGGCCCTCACCTTCCCCACCGCCCCGGGTCCGCAGGGCGAGGCGCGCAGCGCCCACGCCTGGTTCTACCCGCCTCACCTGCCCGGTTGCCGCCCTCGCCCAGGCGAGCGGCCGCCGCTCGTCGTGCTGCTGCATGGCGGACCCACTTCGGTGGCGGTCGGCGCCTTCAAGGTGAACGTGCAGTTCTGGACCACGCGCGGCTTTGCGGTGGTGGACGTGAACTACGGCGGCTCCACGAGCTTTGGCCGGCCCTACCGCGAGCGGCTGCGCGGCCAGTGGGGCTTGGTGGACCTGCAAGACGCGGTGGCGGCGGTGGACCACCTCGTGGCCAGCGGCCTGGTGGATGGCGAGCGCATCGCGATCCGCGGCGGCAGCGCGGGCGGCTTCACGGTGCTCAGCGCCCTCGCATTCACCCGGCGCTTTGCGGCGGGCATCAACTACTTCGGCGTGGCCGACCTCGAGACCCTGGCCACCGACACGCACAAGTTCGAGGCACGCTACCTCGACAGCCTCGTGGCCCCCCTGCCCGAGGGACGAGAGGTCTACCGCGCGCGCAGCCCCGTGCACCACATGGGCCGCTGCCACGGGGCGCTGCTGACCCTGCAGGGCACGGAGGACCGCGCCGTGCCGCCGCAGCAAAGCCGCGACGTGGTGGCCGCGGCACGCGCGGCTGGCTGCCGCGTGGAGTACCTCGAGTTCGACGGCGAGGGCCACGGGTTTCGGCAGCAGGCCAACATCGTGCGGGGGATGCAGGCGGAGCTGGCCTTCCTGGGGGAGGTGTTCGGGTTTCGGGCGAGCGCAACCCCAGCCTGAGGGTCGAGGGCCGGCTGGGGGCATCAGGCGCGCACGCAAGGACCTCCTGCAGCCCACCTGCTGCGGGCAGGCCGTTCAGCCAGCCGCTCCCCTCCTCTGAAGCGGTCGGCCAGGGCACGAGGCTAGAACTGCTTCGGCGATCCTGCTTGCTTCGGTACGCCGTTGGCGGTGTGCCGGGACAAGATCTTGTGGTCAACCGGAAAGCTCGTCCCGCTCCGCGGGGAGTGCCAAATGTCGTGATCGCCCTTGCCGTGGCGGACGAACATGCATCCAGCCTCCTTCAGCAGCCGGATCAATTCCGGCGTGAAGCTCTGGCCCATCGGGATCAGGCTGCGGCAGGAAGAGCGACGCTGAACCGGCGGGCTAGCAACTCGACGCTCACCTGGCCATCGGCCGGCATGCAGCCGTTAGCCTCCAACAACTCAGGCACCATGCTCTTGAGCTTGGAATCCAGGGCTTCGATGGTTTCTGCTTCCGTGATCAGGCCCGGCACATCGTCAGAGGTGGCTACCCAGACCGCGGCCTCGCCATCCCATTCGGCACGCACAAAGTACGGCTTGTTCATTCCACGATGATACGCCGCATGCCAGTGACGAGGTGGCGCCACCTCCCACGCAGTAAGCAGAAGGGCGAAGCAGTAACTTTGGCGCGCCACCGTGCGAGTCGCAGCAACTCTGACGCGCCGGACGCACCCCCCGTTGTGGCGCACCCCTCGCTAAGTCCTTGTCAAACGTTACGCGCCTGAGCAATCACTTCGGCGCCCTGCACCCGGACAGGTCACCCGCGGGCGCGGCTGGCAGGAAGGATTCGCACCCGGCTTGACGCCTCGCGATTCACGGCATATGCTTTTGGCATATGTTATTGAATCAGGGAGCCACATGACCGAGCGCCACGCTGCCCTCTTTCGCAACGGCCGCAACCAGGCGGTACGCATCCCGCGCGGGTTCGAGTTCGAAGGCTCCGAGGTGTTGATGCGCAAGGAAGGCGAGAGCCTCATCCTCACGCCCATCCGGCACAACCGTCTGCTCGATCTGCTGGACTCCTGGGAGGCGCTGGGTGAGGGCCTACCGGCCGTCGAGGACCTTCCTGTGCAAACCCGGGCCGACCTCTGATGGCCGAGCCGACCTGGATGCTCGACACGAACGTGTTGTCCGAGCTCATCCGGAGCCCGCAGGGCGCGTTGCGGCAGAAGGTGGCCCAAGCCGCACCCGATACGCTGTGCACCAGCATCGTGGTGGCGTGCGAACTGCGGTTCGGCGCCCTGCGCAAGGGGTCCGACACGCTCACCCGGCGGGTGGAGCAATTGCTGGAGGCGCTGCCCGTGCTGCCTTTCGATGAACCGGCTGATCGCCATTACGCAGAGATCCGGGCGTCGCTGGAACGTTCCGGCACCCCGATCGGCAGCCACGATCTCCTGATCGGTGCGCACGCGCGCTCGCTCGGGCTGACGGTGGTGACTCGCAACCTGCGTGAGTTCGAGCGCATCCCCGGCCTGAAGGTCGAGGACTGGCTGGGGGCGTAGGTCAGGCCGGCAGCACCAGCCCCGGGTCCCGCGCCCGCGCCCAGTGCACCTGCGCCTGCGGCAGCACCCACTGCACGCCGTAGCGCATGCGCGCCGTCTTGGCCTGCGCCCAGGTGGCATCCGGATGACCGACGGCCGCGCGTGCGCTGGCGGCAAAGGCCCAGGCCAGGAAAGCGTGGGCCAGGCCCATCAGGTAGTCATCAGCCGCGCGCAACGGGGCCTCGCGATCGGTGGCGGCGGCTTGCGCGATCGCCTGCGTCGCGGCGTCGGCTGCATCGCACTGGGCACGCAGGGCCAATGCGAATTCGCTCAAGCCGGAAGACTCGCAGGCGGCCGCCTCCTCGCGCGCCTCCTGCAGCCACTCGCGCAGCGCCGCGCCGCCGTCGGCCAGCACCTTGCGCTGCAGCAGGTCGATGGCCTGGATCTCGTTGGTGCCCTTGTAGACCATCGCGATGCGCGCGTCGCGCACGCTCTGCTCGATGCCGTACTCGGCGACGTAGCCGTAGCCGCCGAAGACCTGCAGCGCCGCGCTCGCGCCGTGGAAGCCGTGGTGCGTGCAGAAGGCCTTGACGATGGGGGTGAGGAGCGCGCCGAGTGAGGCCGTGCGCGCACGCACGCCGGCATCGGCATGGTGCGCAGCCTCGTCGAGCGCAAGCGCCGCGCGGTAGGCCACCACGCGCTGGCCTTCGGTCATGGCCTGCAGGCGCAGCAGGGTGTGGCGCATCGCGGGGTGGCGGGCGATCGCGTCACCCGCGGAGGAAGCGGAGTACACCCGGCCCTGCACCCGCTCCTGGGCGTAGCGCACGGCGTTCTGCGTGGCGATCTCCTGGTGCCCCAGGCCCTGCAGGCCCACGTGCAGACGCGCCGAGTTCATCATCAGGAACATCGCGGCCAGGCCCCGGTTGGGCTCGCCCACGAGCCAGCCAGTGGCGCCCTCGTAGCGCATCTGGCACGTGGCGCTGCCGTGGATGCCCATCTTGTGCTCCAGGCCGTCGCACAGCATGGCGTTGCGCGTGCCGTCGGGCAGCAACCTGGGCACGAGCGCCAGCGACAGGCCCTTGGTGCCGGCGGGCGAGTCGGGCAGGCGCAGCAGCACGAGGTGGACGATGTTGTCGGTGAGGTCGTGCTCGCCGCCGGAGATGAAGATCTTGCTGCCCCACACGCGCACCGAGCTGTCGGCCTGCTGCTCGGCGCGGGTGCGCAGCAGCCCGAGGTCGCTGCCAGCCTGGGGCTCGGTGAGTGCCATCGCGGCCAGCCACTGGCCGCTGGCCACCTTCTCGAGGTAGTGGGCCTTGAGCGAGTCGCTGCCGTGGGCCTTGAGGGTTTCGCAGGCGCCGTGCAGCAGATCGGGGTACATCACCCAGCCGTGGTTGCAGGCCACGAACATCTCGCGCGTGGCGGCGTCCAGCAGCAGCGGCAGGCCCTGCCCGCCCCACTCAGGCGAGCAGGGGAGCGCCGGCCAGCCCCCTTCAACGAAAGCGCGGTAGGCCTCGCGGTAGCCCGGCGGGGTGCGCACGGCGCCATCGGGCTCGCGCACGCAGCCCGTGCGGTCGCCTTCGGCGTTGAGGGGCAGCAGCACGCCCGCGGCGAAGCGCGCGGCCTCCTGCATCACTGCCGCGGCGGTATCGGCATCGAGCTCGGCAAAGGCCGCGCAGTGCGCCCATGAGGAGGGCGCGCGCAGCACGCGCTCGAGCACGAAGCGCATGTCCTCGAGGGGGGCGTGGTACTCCCAGGCCATGGTGGCCCGCCTCAGCTTGCCACGCCGTCGGGCAGCGTGCAGGCCGCCCGGATGTCCTCGGGCACCGGGATGGCCTTGATACGGTCCGGGTTCTCCGGGTCGCGGATGCAGAAGGCGCGCACCTCGGTGCCCTCGCACAGCACGGTGTCGCCGCGCTTGACGAGGTGGTGCTGGCGCAGCGTCTTGGCCGCCCAGCTCTGCACGGTGGTGTGGATCTCGATCGTCTCGCCGTAGGTGGCGGGGCGGTAGAACTTGGTCTGGATCTCCAGCAGCGGCGTGCCGATGATCCCGCGCGTCTTCACGAGTTCGCGCCAGGGCGGGATGCCGCAGGACATGAAGAAGGCCAGCGACGCCTCGTCCATCCAGCGGTTGAAGTTGGGGAAGAAGACGATGCCGGCGGGGTCGCAGTCGCCGAACTGAACGGCCACGCGGTAGACGTTCAGGCGCGAGCGGGGTTGATCGGGTGCGGCAGAGGCACCGGCGCCCGGCGCGGAATCAGCGCTCATCGACACGGGCTTGTTCTCCGAGCTCATCACGCCACCTACATGTTCTCGACCAGCAGCGCAATGCCCTGGCCGCCGCCGACGCAGGCAGAGGCCACGCCCCAGCGCGCGCCGCACTCCTTCAACTGGCGCGCCACCGTGACGGTCAGGCGCACGCCCGTGGCCGCCAGCGGATGGCCCAGCGCAATGGCCCCGCCCTTGACGTTGAGCCGCTCGAGGTCCAGGCCGAGCTCGCGCGCCACGGCC
>JBJTVI010000046.1:0-2711 GCA_046081145.1 Rubrivivax sp. | reverse complement strand
CTGCGCCACCTGCTCGATCAGGCGCGAGGGGCGCAGCTCGCCGAGCGCCGAGAGGAAGGGCGCGCCCTCCGGTGTCGTCTTGCCCCACACCGCTGGCCGCTGCCCGGCCGGGGCGTGAAAGAGCAGCGATTTGAGCTGCTGCTCCACCACCGGCGCCTTCTCCTCGATCACGAGCACGCGCTCCAGGCCGTGCGCGAAGCCCAGCATGCGCGTGGTCTCGATCGGAAAGGTGAGCCCCACCTTGTAGACGCGCACGCCTGCGGCTTCGAGCGATTCGAGCGGAATCTCCAGGCGCCGCAGCACCTCCAGGAAGTCCAGGTGCGCCTTGCCCGCCGTGACGATGCCCACCTGCGCCTGCGCGGCCGGCACGATGAATCGATCGATGGCGTTCACGCGCGCGAAGGCTGCCACCGCCGCGAGCTTGTCGTGCAGCCGCGACTCGATGCGCAGGGAGGGCAGGTCCGGCCAGCGCATGTGCAGGCCATCGGGCGGCGCCGCGTGGCCGGTGGCGGCGCGCACCGCATCGGCGCCCTGCCACGATTCGACGCGTGCGCGCAGCGCATCCAGCTCCACCGTGCAGGCGCTTTCGATCACTTCCGACAGCGCCGTGAGCCCCACCCAGTTGCCGCTGTAGCGCGACAGCGCGTAGCCGTACAGGCCGAACTCGATCACCTCGGCCACGTTGGCCGGCGACACCACCGGCATGTGCCAGGCCTGGAAGGCGAGGTCACTCTGGTGCGGCATGGAGGACGACACGCAGCCGTGGTCGTCGCCCGCCACCACCAGCACGCCGCCCGTGGGCGAGCTGCCGAAGGCGTTGCCGTGCTTGATGGCGTCCCCCGCCCGGTCCACCCCCGGGCCCTTGCCGTACCACATCGCAAACACACCGGCTGCCGTGCGTGCCGGGTCGGCCTCCACGCGCTGCGTGCCCAGTACCGCCGTGGCGGCCAGCTCCTCGTTCACCGCCGGCAGGAAGCGGATGCCCCGCTCGGTGAGCTTCGGCCCGGCGCGCCACACCGCCTGGTCCACCGCGCCCAGCGGCGAGCCGCGGTAGCCGCTGAGAAAGCCCTGCGTATGAAGCCCGCGCGCCGCATCCCGGGCGCGCTGCATCAGCAGCGTGCGCAGCAGCGCCTGCGTGCCCGTGAGGTAGACCGTGCCCGACTCGGCCCACAGGGCGTCGGACAGTTGGGCGTGGGGGCGGGCGAGGGCGGGAACGGTGTTCACAACGGGCGTCGGCGCGAGGGTGTGCATGGCGTCTCCTGCTCTTCGGTTGGCGCAAACGGCCCGGCGGGGTGAGCACGAGGCGCGTGCGGCGGGGGCGGGCTCGCGCTGTGCCGTGCGCCCAGCGCGTGGGGCAGGCCATTCCGCCCATCAGCGTATGCAGGAAGACGGCGCAAAGGCTGCCGATTCGCGTTAGATTTGCCGCCCATGGAAGCAAGAATTTCCCCGATATGGCATCTGAAGAGGAAATCCATCTCGATTCCCTGAGCCGGGCGATCCTGGCCGAGCTGATGCGCGACGCCAGCCAGACGCTGCAGCAGATCGCCGCGCGTGTGGGCCGTTCACCCAGCCCCGTGTGGAAGCGCATCCAGGAGATGAAGGCCGCCGGGGTGATCCTCGGCCACACCGTGGTGGTCGACCCCGCGCGCGTGGGGCTCGGCCTGCGCGTGATCGTCGCGTGCAACCTCGCCCAGCACAGCGAGGCCACCGTGCGCCGCTTCGAGGCCGCCGTGGCCGCCAGCCCCGCCATCGTCGAGTGCCGCAGCACCACGGGCGAGTCCGACTACCTCATGACCGTGCTCGTGCCCGACATCCGCGCCTACGAGCGCTTCCTGCACGACACGCTGTTTCGCCTGCCCGGCATCACGCACGTGCGCTCGTCGATCGTGCTGAAGGACGTGAAGGCGGAGGTGAGGCTGCCTTTGGGGGCAGGGTAGGGCGTGTGGTGGCCCCTCTGCAGCCCCTTCGTGGTCCCGCCACAGCCCCTCTGCAGCTGCTGTATAGCCCCCCTACAGCCGACGCGACGGCAGCCGCGGCCCGTCCCAGGCCTCGCCAGCCAGCCAAGCCTCCACGAGTAGTGCAGGATCCGGCGCCTGCGCCATCTGCCACACCCGTTCGGGCGCGAGCACCCGGGTGCCCACCGGGTGCGCCGTGAGCTGGCGCGCCACCTCCACCGCCAGCCGTGCCACCTCGCGGGCACGCACCGGTTGCAGGTTCTGCGGCAGCATCAGCCGCAGCTGGGCCAGCACGCCGTCGGCCACCCGTTGTAACCCGCGGCTCGTCGCCGCCTGCGGCGGCCGGGCCGTGCGCAGGATCGCCACGCGCTCGAAGCCCAGCGACGCCACCGCCTGCTCCGACAGGTTGGCCAGCCCTGAAGCCAGCGCCACCGGCAGCGTGCCGCTGTCGTGCGGCATCACCACCAGCAGGTTGCGCACGCCCGCCGCGTGCCAGCGCGCTGCCAGCTCCGGCAGCGCCTGCGGCGAGGGCGAGAAGAAGGCATCGTCGCGCCCGTGGCTGCGCCGAGGCCGATCGAACATGGCCAACGCCAGCGGGGCCGCCTGGCCTGTCGGGGGACATTCCCCCGGTAGGGCCTCCAGGCCACGCGCCGTGGCCGCAAAGGGCTGCGTGACCAGCACCCGCACCGGGTCGAAGGCGCCGCAGCGCAGCAGGCCTTCCACTACAGCCGCACCCAGCGAGCCCGCTGCGCCCGC
>JBJTVI010000045.1:0-5843 GCA_046081145.1 Rubrivivax sp. | reverse complement strand
TGGCCTTTGTTGCTCACGATATGCTCCGTGATTGATGGAAAGAATCTGACGTTACCACATGGGGTTGGCCCTTCCGAATGCAAGGCCGCCCCCGTGGCCCGCGCGAAGGCGGGCCGGCGGCGCCTGCATGCCGGGCCTCAGTCGCGGTCGTCGAAGGGGTTGGCAGCCGACCGCATCTGGATGCGAAGGGGCGTGCCCACGAGCCCGAAGTGCGCCCGGATGCGACCTTCCAGGTAGCGTCGATAAGCCGGGCCGACGTGGTCCAGCGAGGTTCCGTGGACGACCACCACCGGCGGGTTCATGCCCCCCTGGTGGGCGTAGCGCAGCTTGGGCCGGAAGCGCCCGGCCCGCGGGGGCTGCTGCTGCTCCACGGCCTCGCGCAGCAGCCTCGTGAGGGCAGGCGTGGGCAGCTTGCGCACGGCCGAGGCGTGGGCGGCCTCGATAGCCTTCCACAGTGGGCCGAGCCCCTGGCGCTTGAGCGCCGAGACGTGCAGCACCTGCGCATAGGGCATGAAGGCCAGGCGCTGCTCGAGCTGCCGCGTGAGGAGCTCGCGCCCGTAGCGGTCCAGCGCGTCCCACTTGTTGACCGCCACCACCAGCGCCCGCCCGGACTCCGCGATGTAGCCGGCAATGTGAGCATCCTGGTCGCCCACCCCTTGCACCGCGTCAATCAGCAGCACCACCACGTGGGCCTCGGCAATCGCCTGCAGCGTCTTGACGACCGAGAATTTTTCCACCGCCTCGAAAACCCGGCCCTTGCGTCGCAGCCCGGCCGTGTCCACGAGCTCGAAGCGCCGCCCCTCGCGCTCGAAAGGCACGTGGATGGCGTCGCGCGTGGTGCCGGGCTGGTCGAAGGCCACCAGCCTCTCCTCGCCCAGCCAGGTGTTGATGAGGGTGGACTTGCCCGCGTTCGGGCGACCTGCCACGGCCAGCCTGACGGGTGCATCGGGATCGGGGCCGGTGCCCTCCTGGTCCTCCGGCGCCTCTTCTTCCTCCCCATCGGGCCATATGCCTTCGAGAGCCGCCTGTGCCAGGCTGCGAATGCCCTGCCCGTGCGCCGAGGAGACCGCCAGCGGCTCGCCGATGCCAAGCTCGTGGAATTCCGCGAGCGCGGGTGAATCCTGCATGCCCTCGGCCTTGTTGGCCGCCAGCACCACGCGCTTGCGCTGGCTGCGCAGGAAGGCGGCGATCTCGTGGTCCTGGGCCGAGAGCCCGGCTCGGGCATCGACGACGAAGATCACGGCATCGGCCTCGGCCACGGCCTGGCGCGTCTGGCGGGCCATCTCGCGAACGATGCCGGTGGAACTGTCGGGCTCGAAGCCGCCGGTGTCGATGACGATGAAGCGACGAGTGCCCAGGCGTGCCTGGCCGTAGTGGCGATCCCGGGTGAGCCCCGGGAAGTCGGCCACGATGGCATCCCGGCTCTTCGTGAGCCGGTTGAAAAGCGTCGACTTGCCCACGTTGGGGCGGCCGACGATCGCGATCACCGGCTGCATCATCGCCATCGCGCGGCCTAGTCCGGCCGGAATCCGAAGACGCCGCCGGAGCGCGTGACCACGACAACCGTCGTGCCTGCCAGCGCCGGCGCGCCCACCACGGCGCTGCCGTCGGTGGGCAGCCGCAGCAGCGGCTCGCCCGTCAGCTTGTCCAGGAAATGAACGATGCCCTGGGCGTCACCCGTGACGGCCACGCGCCCGGAAACGGCCACGCCGCCGAGCTGCCGATGCAGCAGCCGCTCGGAACTCCACAGCGACTCGCCGTTGAGCAGCCGCCACGCAGCCAGGCGGTCCGAGGCGTCGGCCGCCACCAGCACCTGGTCGTCACCGCCCACAGGCTGCCAGCCCCCGACATTGCGCGTCCAGGCGGTGGTGCCGCGGTCGGCGTCGGCACAGCCCACGCCGGCGGAGAAGGCACGCGCGCACACGAGGTTTCCGACCCGCACCGGTGGGCCCACCAGGTCGGCCAGGCGCTCGACCTCGTTGGCCCCGCGAGGGTTGGCCAGCGGCGCCTCCCAGCGCACGGTGCCGCGCAGGGGATCGAGCCCGGTCAGCCGCGCGCCCTGACCGACCAGGAGGGTGTCGCGAAAGGCCGCCAGCACGCCAGGCTGCGCAAGGGTGAGTGCATCTCCGGGACGGTCGTAGGTCCACAGGCGCTGACCGCCCTCTGCGTCGAAGGCGTGCACCACGCGGTTGACCGTCACCACGAACACGCGCTCGCCGGCCACCAGCGGGGAAGTCACGGCCCGGGCGGGCAGCCGGGCGCGCCAGCGCACCCTCCCCTCTTCCGCGACGACGAGCTCGTTGTCGCGCGTCACCACCGCGGCACGGCGACCATCGCTGCCCACCCCGGCAGCAATTCGGGCGCCGATGCTCACCTCCCAGGCGATGGCTCCGGACAGGGCGTCGAGGGCTCGCACCGTGCCTCCATCGCCGGCAACGAACACACGCCCCTCGCGCACAGCGGGCGTCAGGGCATAGCTCACGCGGTCGAGTTGCGACCGCCATACCTGGCGGCCCGCGATCTGCGGCGCGAGCTCGGCCAGCGCAGTCGGCTTGGGCTTGTCGCCGGCGCAGCCGGCCAGTAGGCCGGCCACCAGCGCCAGCCCGGCCGCAAGCCCGCGAGCCCAAGGCATGCCCCGGTGCGCACACGCGGGCAACCCGGGGGGCGGCATGGCGCCGCGCGAGAGGCTCACTTCGCCGCCCCGGAGGCAGCGGGTGCCGCACCCAACGCCGTGAGCTTGGCTTCGACGAGCCGGCGGTAGTCCTGCGACTCGGGCAGGCCCTTCCAGGCTGCCTGGTAGGCGCTCACCGCCTCGCCCGCCTTGCCCTTGGCCAGCAGCACATCCCCGCGTCGATCGGCTCCCAGGGCCGCGAAGGCCCCGAGGCGCGAGGCGTCGAGCTGCGCCAGAGCCTCGTCGAACTTGCCGGCATCGAGCAGGACGCCCGCCAGGCGCAACCGCGCGAGCGCCGCCAGATCCTCGTGTCGGCCGCTGTCGGCCACCCAGGCCAGCGTGGCACGCGCCTCGTCGGGCTTGCCCTTGTCCACCTGGATCCGGGCCGCCACGAGCCCTCCCTGCTGCGCGTACACGGTGCGCGGGTAGCGATCCTTCAGGTCGGCAAAGACCCGGGCCACCTTTTCGGCATCGGAGGCCGCGGCGGCGCGATCGAGTTCATCGAACATCGCGCCAGCCTGTTCGGCCTGCTTGCGCTGGTAGAGCTGCCAGCCGTTCCAGGCTGCAAAGGCGCCCAGAACCGCCACCAGTACCCAGGTGATCAGATTGCCGTAGCGCTGCCAGAACGCCTTGAGGGCGTCGACTTGTTCCTGCTCCTGCAGGTCGAGGGGAGTGGCCATGTGCGGAACTTTCGGGAATCGCGGATTATGCGGCGCGCAACTCGTGCGCCCACTGAGCCGGGTTGCCCAGCGGCCGCAGCGTCTGCTGGGCACCCAGCTGGCGCAGCGGCTTGAGCCCGACCTGCGAGGCCTCGCGCTCGGCCTCGCCGAACACGAGCGCGAAGCGCGCACCACTCGCATCGGCCCGTCGGAACTGGCTCTTCATGCTGCCCGGCCCCTCCGTGGTGCCGGCATGCAGCAGCACGCACAGGCCCAGGGCACGCAACTCCTCGGCCAGCGCCGTCGCTGCGGGCAGGTCGCGGGCATCGGCGACGACGCAGTAGGCGTCGGGCAGGTGGGGCGGCGCCTGCACGCCGGTCTCGGCCAGCAGCTCGAGCACGCGCTCGATGCCCAGGCCCCAGCCGATGCCCGGCGACGGCCGGCCTCCGAGCATCTCCACCAGCGCGTCGTAGCGCCCCCCACCACACAGCGTGCCCTGGGCCCCGAGCCGGTCGGTGACCCACTCGAACACGGTGAGGTTGTAGTAGTCCATGCCGCGCACGAGCCGGGGGTTGAGCACGAAGGGCTGCCCGGCACGCTCGAGGATCGTGCAGACGGCCTCGAAGTGCCGCCTCGAATCCTCACCGAGGTGGTCCATGAGCCGCGGCGCGGTCTCCACCACCTCGCGCATCGCCGGGTTCTTGGTGTCCAGGATGCGCAACGGGTTGGTGTGGAGCCGCCTGCGCGCGTCCTCGTCGAGCGCATCGGCGTGGCGCTCGAAGTGCGCGATGAGCGCCGCGCGGTGCGCCTGGCGCTCGGGGAGCTGACCCAGGCTGTTGAGCTGCAGTTGCACGTCCTGGAGCCCGAGTTCACGCCACAGGGCGCGCACCATCAGGATCGTCTCGGCGTCCACCTCGGGCCCCGGGAAGCCCAGCGCCTCGACGCCCACCTGGTGGAACTGCCGGTAGCGCCCGCGCTGGGGGCGCTCGTGGCGGAACATCGGCCCGATGTAGAAGAGCCGCTTGCCGCCGTCGTACAGGAGGTTGTGCTCGATCGCGGCACGCACGACGCCGGCCGTGTTCTCCGGGCGCAGCGTGAGGGCATCTCCGTTGAGGCTGTCGGTGAAGGAGTACATCTCCTTTTCGACGATGTCGGTCACTTCGCCCAGGCCGCGCACGAAGAGCGCGGTCGGCTCGACGATGGGCGTGCGCGCCTGCCGGTACCCGTAGCGCGCCATCACGCGGCAGACGGTCTCCTCGAACCACTCCCACTGCCGGGAGCCCGGCGGCAGGATGTCGTTCATTCCCTTGACCGCGCGCAGCGCGGACCTTGCGGGCGACGTGGCCCCCAACTTTTCGGACATGTCGGATGGGCGCGGGCGCGCCTTTGTCTGGTTCGATGCGTGAAGTGCGGGGGGCGACGCGTCAGGCCTGGACGGCCGCGCCGCCGAAGCGCCGCTCGATGTAGCGCTCGACGATCTGGTGGAACTCCGGCGCGATGCCCTCGCCGCGCAATGTCAGGGCCTTTTCGCCGTCGATGAACACGGGGGCGGCCGGCGTCTCCCCGGTGCCCGGCAGGCTGATCCCGATGTCGGCATGCTTGCTCTCCCCAGGGCCGTTGACGATGCATCCCATCACCGCCACCTTCAGCGTCTCCACGCCCGGGTAGCGCGATTTCCACACCGGCATCATCGCGCGCAGGTGGTCGTCGATCTGCTTGGCCAGCTCCTGGAACGTGGTGCTGGTGGTGCGGCCGCAGCCGGGGCAGGCCGTCACGCTCGGGTTGAAGACCCGCAGGCCGAGGGACTGCAGGATCTCCAGGGCCACGAGCACCTCCTGCGTGCGCGACTCTCCAGGCTGGGGCGTGAGGCTCACCCGGATCGTGTCGCCGATGCCCTCCTGGAGCAGCACACCCAATGCAGTGGCCGAGGCCACCGTTCCCTTGGTGCCCATGCCGGCTTCGGTCAGGCCTAGGTGCAGGGCGTAGTCGCAGCGACGGGCCAGCTCGCGGTAGACGGTGATCAGGTCCTGCACGCCGCTGACCTTGCAGCTCAGGATGATCCGGTCGGCACCCAGGCCGAGCTCACGCGCCTCCTGGGCCGATTGCAGCGCCGACTGCACGAGCGCCTGGTACATCACCTGCCGGGCGTCCCAGGGATGGGCCCGGCCCGCGTTCTCATCCATCATCGAGGCCAGCAGCTCCTGGTCGAGGCTGCCCCAGTTGACGCCGATGCGCACCGGCTTGTCGTGCCGCATCGCAGCCTCGATCATCTGCGCGAACTGCAGGTCGCGCTTGCGCCCCTTGCCCACGTTGCCCGGGTTGATGCGGTACTTGCTGAGTGCCTCGGCGCAGGCCGGGTACTCGGTGAGCAGGGTGTGGCCGTTGTAGTGGAAATCGCCCACCAGCGGAACGTCGACGCCCATCCGGTCGAGTTGCTCGCGGATGTGCGGGACCGCCCGTGCCGCCTCGGGGGTGTTGACCGTGATGCGAACCACCTCGGAGCCGGCCTGCGC
>JBJTVI010000044.1:0-3371 GCA_046081145.1 Rubrivivax sp. | reverse complement strand
GCCCCCCAGGGCCAGCCCGATGCGCGGCAGCCGGGGCGGGGCCGGGGGGTCGGCCGCAGGGGGCGGTGGGGCCACGGGTGGCAAGGACGGCGCGCTGGCGCAGGCGGCCAGGCTCGCGGCCAGGGCGGCCAGCCAGGCGCGTCGGGAGTACAGGAGGGCAGACATGCCCGGGATTGTCCCGCCACGCGGCGGGCCCGGCGGCGGGGTGCCTTCGATCTGCAGACGACCTCCAGGCGGGATACGGGGGATACAGGGCCTGGAGCGGCTAAAATCCGGGGTTCCCTCCGTTGGCGCCGAGCGAGCGAGCCCCCCCATGACCCACGTCGTCACCGAATCGTGCATCCGCTGCAAGTACACCGACTGCGTGGACGTGTGCCCGGTTGACTGCTTCCGCGAGGGCCCCAACTTCCTTGTGATCGACCCCGACGAGTGCATCGACTGCGCCGTGTGCATCCCCGAGTGCCCAGTCAACGCCATCCTCCCCGAGGAGGACGTCCCCGGCGCACAGCTGCATTTTGTCAAGCTCAACGCCGAGCTCGCCAAGAAGTGGCCCAGCATCACTCGGGGCAAGGCGCCCCTGCCCGATGCGGACGACTGGAAGGACCGCGCCGACAAGCTCTCCGAGCTCATTCGCTGAGGGCCGGCCCGAGATGGATCTGAACCAGGGCGCCCCGGCGCCGCAGGCTGGCGACTCCCAGCCCCTCATCGAGACCGACGCCGTGATCGTCGGAGCGGGCCCGGTGGGCCTGTTTCAGGTCTTCGAGCTCGGGCTGCTGGAAATCAAGGCACACGTCATCGACTCCCTGGCCTACCCCGGCGGCCAGTGCGTCGAGCTCTATCCGGACAAGCCGATCTACGACATCCCGGCCGTGCCCGTGTGCACCGGCCAGGAACTCACCGACAGCCTGCTCAGGCAGATCCAGCCCTTCGGCGCCACCTTCCACCTCGGCCAGGAGGTGACGGTGGTGCAGCGCGAGGCCGACGGCCGCTTTCGCGTCGAGACGAGCAAAGGCACGCGCTTCCTGACCAAGACGGTGTTCATCGCAGGCGGTGTCGGCTCGTTCCAGCCGCGCACGCTCAAGGTCGACGGCATCGAGAAGTTCGACGGCACGCAACTGTTCTACCGCGTGAAGAGCCCGGCCCTGTTTGCCGGGCGCAACCTCGTCATCGTGGGCGGGGGGGACTCCGCGCTCGACTGGGCGCTGAACTTCGCCCAGGAAGGCCCGCACAAGGCCGAGAGCGTGATCCTCGTGCACCGGCGCGACGGCTTTCGCGCGGCACCTGCCAGCGTGGCCAGGATGCGTGCGATGTGCGAGGCCTACGAGATGCAGTTCATGGTCGGTCAGGTCTCGGGTTTCGAGGAGGCCGGGGGGCGGCTCACGCAGATCAAGGTCACGGGCGGCGACGGCGTGACGCGCTCGGTGCCGCTGGACATGCTGCTCATCTTCTTCGGTCTGAGCCCCAAGCTCGGGCCCATCGCCGAGTGGGGGCTCGACATCGAGCGCAAGCAGGTGGTGGTGGACACCGAGAAGTTCCAGACCAACGTGCCGGGCATCTTCGCCGTGGGCGACATCAACACCTACCCGGGCAAGAAGAAACTCATCCTGTCGGGATTCCACGAGGCTGCGCTGGCCGCCTTCGGCGCCAGCCCCATCGTCTTCCCGGAAAAGCGCGTGCTGCTGCAGTACACCACCACGAGCCCGAAGCTGCACAAGGTGCTCGGGGTGGAGTCGCCGGTCTTCGACTGAGCCCCCCCTGCGGGCTCTGCGCCCGCAGCCGTGGGCCTGCCAGGCAGTGCCCGCACCCGTTGCGCCCACGGGGCTCTCGCCCACCGCCCGGGTGAGCAAAAGCCGATGCGTCACAATACCGCTTCGCTAGGGGTGCTGCCCCCGCCTTCGGGCAGGGTGCGGCTGAGAAAGTCCCTTTGAACCTGACTGAGGTAATCCTCGCGCAGGGAAGCCGTCTCGATCCGACCGTATCCGGTGTCCGCCGGTGCATCCCCGGCGACGAGCTTTCCTGCTCTGACCGGCGCACATCGAGATGACAGCATCACGCCTTGACGGCTTCCCCTGCACGCTTGAGCTCGCCCGCGGCCTGCTCGCCGTGGCCTGCCTGTCTGCCACGGCAAGCGGCTGGGCCCAGGGCAGCCCGCAGACCGTCACCATCACCGGGCGCACCGAGCGTGCACCGGCGATCAGCGGCTTTGGCGATCAGCCCTTGGCCAGCACCCCGCTTTCGGCCGGCACCGTCCAGGCCGAGCAGCTCGCCGACAGCGGCGCCTCCACCCTCTCGGCCCTCACCCGCTTCGATGCTTCGGTGGGCGATGCCTACAACGCCGAGGGCTACTGGAGCAGCTTCACGGTGCGCGGCTACGCGCTGGACAACCGCTTCAACTTCCGCCGCGACGGCCTGCCCATCAACGCCGAGACCGCCATTGCGCTGGGTAACCTGGAGCGCATCGAGTGGCTCAAGGGGGCCAGCGGCATCCAGGCCGGCACTAGCGCCCCTGGGGGCCTGGTCAACCTCGTCGTCAAGCGGCCGGTCGCCCACCTGCGCCGCGGCACGCTGGGCCGGGAGCAGGACGGCACGTTCACGGCAGCCGTCGACTGGAGCGAGCGCTTCGGCCCCGGTGGTGGTACGGGCCTGCGCCTGAACGCGTCGGCCGCCCGGATCGACCCCCGTGTGCGCGACGCGCAAGGCCGGCGCCACCAGCTCGCACTTGCCGCCGACCTCGCGCTGGCACCCGGCTCGCGCCTGGAGGCCGAGATCGAGACCAGCGGCCAGCGCCAGCCCAGCGTGCCCGGCTTCAGCCTGCTCGGGCCCACCGTGCCCGATCCCGCGCGCATCGACCCGCGCGTGAACCTGAACAACCAGCGCTGGACGCAGCCGGTGGTGTTTGCCGGCCGCACGGCCTCGCTGCGCTGGACGCAGCGCCTGAGCGCCGATTGGCAACTGGCCGCGCATGCGATGACGCAGCGCCTGCACACCGACGACCGAACCGCCTTTCCCTACGGTGTCTACACCCCGGACTACAACTGCCCGGCGTGGTGCGACCGCTATGCCCCCAACGGCACCTTCAGCTTCTGGGAATACGTGAGCAACAACGAGCGGCGCACGAGCGACGCCGCCGAAGTGTCGGTTTCCGGCCGCCTGGCGCTCGGGCCGGTGATGCACCGGCTGCAGGCGAGCGTGCTCGTCTCGCGCTTCCAGGGCCGCTTCCAGGACCAGATCTTCGACCTCGCCGGCACCGGGCGCATCGACGGCTCGCTGCAGGCGGCTGCGTCGGCTGGCTACACCGATGCCAACACGAACCGCGACGAGCGCAGCACCGAGTGGTCGCTTCGCGACGCCGTGCGTCTGGCGCCGGCGTG
>JBJTVI010000043.1:0-11728 GCA_046081145.1 Rubrivivax sp. | reverse complement strand
CAGCCCGATGATGGCCGCGCCCGTGAGCGACTTGCCCGCACCGGACTCACCCACCACGCCCAGCACTTCGCCCGGGGCGATGTCGAACGAAATGTCGTCCAGCGCCAGCAGCGTCCCGCGGCGGGTGGGGAACTCCACCCGCAGGTGGCGCACTTCAAGCAAGGGGGCGGTCATGGGTTCAACGCAGGCGCGGGTTGACGGCGTCGCGCAGCCAGTCGCCCAACAGGTTCACGCTCAGCGCAATCAGCACCAGCATCAGCCCCGGAAAGATGGTGATCCACCACTCGCCGGAGAACAGGAAATCGTTGCCCACGCGGATCAAGGTACCCAGCGAGGGCGAGGTGGGCGGCACGCCCACGCCCAGGAAGGACAGCGTGGCCTCGGTCAGGATGGCCTGGCCCACCTGGATGGTGGCCAGCACCATCACCGGGCCCAGCACATTGGGCAGCACGTGCTTGAGCATGATGCGCCCGGGTGACACGCCGATCACGCGTGCCGCCTGCACGTACTCCTTGTTGCGCTCCACGAGCGTGGAGCCGCGCACCGTGCGCGCATAGGGCACCCAGCCGCTGAGCGAGATCGCGATGATCAGCACCGAGAAGGCGAGCGCCTCGTGTGCATTCGGAAAGAGCGCGCGCCCCACGCCGTCGATCAGCAGCGCAATCAGGATCGACGGGAAGGAGAGCATCACGTCGCACACGCGCATGATGAAGGCATCGATGCGCCCGCCGGCAAAGCCCGCCAGCAGCCCGAGCGCCACGCCCACCACCACCGAGAGCACCACGGAAGCCAGGCCCACGAGCAGCGAGATGCGGGCGCCGTACATCAGCGCCGAGAGGATGTCGCGGCCCTGGTCGTCGGTGCCCAGCAGGTACTTCGATCGCCCGTCTGCCTCCCAGGCTGGCGGCAACCGTGCGTCGCCCAGGTCGAGCGTGGCCAGGTCGAAGGGGTTGTGCGGTGCCACCCAGGGCGCAAAGAGGGCGCAGAACAGGCACAGCGCCGCCAGGACGGCCGCCACGATGGCCACCGGCGAGTGCCGGAAGCTGTACCAGATGTCGCTGTCGAGGAAGCGCGCCCAGGCGCCGGGCACGGAGGCGCCGGTTGCCGGGCCGGAGGGCGTGGGATCGGCCATCTCAGTGCCCCCCCCCGGACTTCTCGACGCGCAGGCGCGGATCGACCGCGAAGTAGAGCAGATCCACCGCCAGGTTGATGACGACGAAGATGAGCGCGATCAGGCACAGGTAGGCCGCCATCACCGGGATGTCGGCAAACTGCACAGCCTGGATGAAGAGCAGCCCCATCCCCGGCCACTGGAAGACCGTCTCGGTGACGATCGCGAAGGCGATGAGGCCGCCGAGCTGCAGCCCCGTGATCGTGATCACGGGTACCAGCGTGTTCTTCAGGGCGTGGCCGAAGTACACCGCACGGTCGTGCAGCCCGCGGGCCCGGGCGAACTTGATGTAGTCGGTGCGCAGCACCTCGAGCATCTCGGCGCGCACCAGGCGCAGGATGAGCGCGAGCTGAAACACCGAGAGCGTGACGGCGGGCAGCACCAGGTGGCGCCATCCGTCGAGGGTGAGCAGCCCCGTGGACCACGAGCCGAGCGTGACCACATCCCCCCGCCCGAAGCTCGGCAGCCACTTCAGCAGCACCGAGAACACGAGGATGAGCAGGATGCCGATGAGGAAGGTAGGCAGCGACACACCCAGCAGCGAGACCGTCATGGCCACCTGCGAGCCGAAGCTGCCGCGCCGCAACGCGGCGTACACACCCAGCGGGATGCCCACTGCCAGCGCCACCAGCGCCGCGCATACCGCCAGCTCGAGCGTGGCCGGAAAGCGCTCGGCAATGAGCGAAGAGACCTTGCGCCCCTGGCGCAGGCTCAAGCCGAATTCGCCTTGCACCGCGTTGCCGACGAACTTGGCGAACTGGACGGGAAAGGGCTCATCCAGGCCCAGGTCGCGGCGCAACTGCTCGCGCTGCTCCTGCGTGGCGTCCTGGCCTAGCAGGTTCGTGACCGGATCGCCGACGTACTGGAACAGCATGAAGGCCAGGAAGGCCACCGTGAGCATGACGATCACGGCCTGGGCCAGCCGGCGGAGAATGAAGACGAGCATCGACGAGGGAACCGGGCCCGCAAAGGGCGAAGCGCCGGATCATGCGCGCAAGCGCGCGCCGACGCAAACCGGGGGAAATCCGCCTGGACCTCGGCAAGGCCTCGCTAGTCGTGCAACTCGATCGCGCCGTACCAGGCCCGGGTGCGCGTACGGGTGTTGTCCCCGTCGGTCATGATGGCGATGGCCACCAGGCGGCCGGGCTCCTCGCCGAAGGCACGCCGGAAGTCCTCGGCCAGCTGGCGGCGGTGCTCGCGCCAGCGGCCGAGCTCGGCCGGCCCGGAATCGAGCACGATCTTGCGCACGCGGTCCGTGCGCGGGTTGACGACGACGCTCTCCCGCGCGGCGCGCGTGTCCCAGACGTACATCAGCGTCGCGTAGGGCGGGTACTCGCCAGTGAGCGCCCGGGCGAGGTCGAACATCGCGCGGTTGCGCGGCGAGAGCTTCTCGAGCTCACCCTCGAAGGCGAAGATGACACGCGCGGCGGCATCCTCGCTGTCGATGTCGCCCACATGCGCCCCCTGCGGCAGGCTCTCGACCCACCAGGAGAACCGGGCCTCTCCGAGCTGCTCGGGCGGCACCGACACGCGGCGACGCCACATGCTCGCCGAGGCATCGGCTCGGGCGCTCACGGCCCAGCGGCCATCCTTCTCTGTCACGGCGTAGCGCGTGGGGGCCTTGCCGGGCAGCAGCACGGCCTGCCATCCTCCTGACGAGGCGGCAGGCTCTGCCGACCCCGCGGGCCCGGCAGCACCGTGGCCGGGAGCCAGCCCGGCACACCCGGCCAGCAGCACCGCGCCGCCCGTGAGGCAGGCGGCCAGCGCCTGCGCGGCGCGCCGTGACGGGTGCATGCGCATCATCCGGTCGTACTCCCTGGCCGGGCCATCCGCCCCGCCGGCCGAAGCAAGTGAAAAAGCCGCCCGCAGGCGGCTTTTGAGGGAGCCCGGGAGAAGCACCGGGCTGAGACCCTTTCCGGATCAGAAGGAGTGACGCACACCCACTTCGTAGCCGGTGGCCTTGCCGCCAGCGGCGGCCGGAACCGGGCCCAGGCTGAAAGCGGCCGCGCCACTGTTGCTGATCCGCGAGTAGGTGCCGTAGAGAGCCGTGCGCTTGGACATGTTCTGCACGGCGCCCAGGGAGATCTGCGAGGCATCCTTGTTGTCGCCAGCAGCCGGGCCGCTGCCGTCGGCCTTGATGTACGAAGCGCGCAACTGCGTGGCACCCATCGGCGCCGTGACGCCCAGGAGCGTGACACGCTGCTTGCGGCCGTTCACGGCCGCCGCGCCAGAGCCCGCCGTGTTGTTCAGCTGCGCGTACAGCTGAACGGCCTTCAGGTCGTACATACCGCCAAGGTTGGTGTGCTTCAAATCCGCACCGCCAATACCGTTGTCGGTGTCGCCCCACGAATAGGCCACGTTGATCGGGCCGGCCGCATAACCGACGCGGAACGACTTGTGGGAGTTGCCCGCCGGGAGGCCGCTAGCCACGGCAGCCTCGCCCAGCGCAACCAGCGCCTGACCATACAGGCCACCCAAACCACCCGGCAGGAAGTACCCGATGGTGTTGTTGGCGCGAACCGTGGTCTGCGAACCGGTACCCAGCGTATCAACCACGGTCAGGAACGAGCCCACGCCGTTGGTGCCGAACGGATCGAACACGGTCGTGTTCCAGAAGGACGCGGTGTAATCCCGGCCCAGGCGCACTTCACCGAAACCGCCGATCAGGCTCACGGTCGCACGGCGGTTGAAGAAGGCAGCAGGCGAACCGCCCGGGGCGGTCGTGGCGGAAGAGTTGCCGGCGGCGTTGCCGTTGCCACCGCCCGCCGTGCCGATGGACGGATCGATGCCGGCCTCGAGCCAGAAGCCCGCGCGCAGACCGCCACCCAGATCTTCCACGCCGCGGAAGCCAATACGGTTGCTGTTGAAGCCGTCGGGCGCCAGTTGCTTCTGCGAACGGCCGCCGGCCGTCACTTGGCGACCCGCGAGGTCTACTATACCGAACAAGGTGACGGAAGACTGGGCCGAAGCAGCGCCCGTGAACGCGGTCAGCGCGGCGAGGGCGAGCAGAGATTTCTTCATTGCAATGATCTCCTAGGTTGCACAACACATCCCGATCGAGGTTCTACCCGGGACACCCGGAAAGGGATGCCGATCAGGCCAACCTCCTACAGCGGAAGCTAGCCGTATTGCACCAGAGCGCGGCCGACCGTGCCAAGCGCGGGGGTCGAAAAGACCCTGGCTTGTTGTCTGGCAACAACGGCCCGGCCGACCGGCCGGGGTCGACGCCTGGCCCGGCCGCGCCAGGCGGCGGTGCTCGAACCTCCGCTACGATGCCGCCTGCCGTGAACGCCACCGACCGACTGCTGTCCTCCCTGGACGAGGCCCTGCGCACCCTGGCAGGCGCCACGCACCCTGGCCGCCCCCGGCCGGAGCCCCCGGCCGAGGTTGCCGGGGCGGCTGTGGCGACTGGGGCGGCGGGCGCCGCCCTGACGCCGCAGGAGCGACGCCTGTCGGGTGCGCTGATGCGGGTGAACCACGTGGGCGAAGTGTGCGCGCAGGCCCTGTACCAGTCGCAGGCGCTCACCGCCCGCGACCCGCAGCTGCGGGCGCAACTCCTCGAGGCAGCGCGCGAGGAGGCCGACCACCTGGCCTGGACGCGGTCACGGCTGCGCGAGCTCGGCGACCGGCCCAGCCTCCTCAACCCGGTGTGGTATGCCGGATCCTTTGCCATCGGGCTGGTGGCCGGGCGCCTGGGCGACGCCGCGAGCCTGGGCTTCGTGGTGGAGACGGAGCGCCAGGTCGAGCAGCATCTGGCCAGCCACCTCCACCGGTTGCCCGAGGCAGACCGGGCTTCACGCGCGATCGTGGAACAGATGCGTGCCGACGAGGTCGGCCACGCCGAGGCGGCACAGGCCGCCGGAGCGGCCCCGATGCCGGCCCCGGCGCGCTGGCTCATGCGCGCGGCCGCCAGAGTGATGACCGCCACCGCGCACGTGGTGTAAGCGCCGCGCGGGCCCGGCAGGCAGCGCCTCCTCTCAGGCCTCGACGATCTCGTGGCTGGTCGTGACCTCGGCCGTGCGCCCGAGCATGATCGTGGCCGAGCAGTAGCGCTCATGCGAGAGCTCGATGGCGCGCGCCACCGCCGCGGCGGGCAGGCTGCACCCGCTCACCACGAAGTGCAGGTGGATGCGCGTGAACACCTTGGGGTCCTGCGCCGCGCGCTCGGCCTGCAGCTTCACCTGGCATCCGCTCACCGCGTGCCGGCCGCGCTGCAGGATCAGCACCACGTCGTAGGCCGTGCAGCCCCCGGCGCCGGCCAGCAGGGTCTCCATCGGGCGCGGCGCGAGGTCGCGCCCACCGCCGTCGGGCGCCCCGTCCATGGTCAGCAGGTGGCCGCTGCCGGTTTCCGCGACGAAGGCCATGCCGGCCGAGGCCAGCCAGTGAACGGTGCATTCCATGCTCGGAGGTGGTGCGTCCCCGCACCAACGGTGCCAAAAACTGGTTCATTGTGCCCCCAAGGCCCTGGCACGAGTTGTGCTTGCTACCTTTTCAGGTGCCGAGTCCGGCCCATGCTGCAGCACAGCACGCGGTGCTAGACTCCTTGGCAACGCCGGTTGTCTCCTCCACCTCCTGAACAGGGTGGTTGGGCCCGGGGCCTTCGGGCTCCGGGCCCTCTTTTCCAGGTCAGGCACCCGTGGGCCCCGAGCCCGAGGGCGGGCCCGGGGGAGCAGCCGGCGTCATCCCCTTGCCGGCACCCTGCTCATGCCCACCCCAGACGCCCCACCCTCGGCGCAGGATTACCTCAAGAAGATCCTGACGGCGCGGGTGTACGACGTTGCGATCGAATCGCCTCTCGAGCCGGCGCGAACGCTCTCACGACGCCTGGGCAACCAGGTGCTGCTCAAGCGCGAGGACCAGCAGCCAGTCTTCAGCTTCAAGCTGCGCGGGGCCTACAACAAGATGGCACACCTGCCGGCCGAGCAGCTCGCCCGGGGCGTGATCTGCGCCTCGGCCGGCAACCACGCGCAAGGCGTGGCCCTGGCCGCGCGCCGCCTGGGCTGCCGGGCCCGCATCGTGATGCCGGTGACCACCCCGAAGGTGAAGATCGACGCGGTGCACGCGCTCGGCGGGGAGGTGGTGCTGCACGGTGACAGCTACTCCGACGCCTACCAGCATGCGCTGGTGCTGCAGCGCGAGCAGGGCCTGACCTTCGTCCACCCCTTCGACGACCCGGACGTGATCGCGGGCCAGGGCACCGTGGCGATGGAGATCCTGCGCCAGCACCAGGGCCCGATCGATGCGGTCTTCGTGGCGGTGGGCGGAGGCGGCCTCATCTCCGGGGTGGCCGCCTACCTCAAGGCCGTGCGGCCCGAGATCCGCGTGATCGGCGTGCAGACCGTGGACTCCGACGCAATGGCTCGCTCGGTGCGAGCCGGCGAGCGCGTGGTGCTGGGCGATGTGGGGCTCTTCTCCGATGGCACCGCCGTCAAGCAGGTGGGCGTGGAAACGCTGCGGCTGGCGCGCGAGCTCGTCGACGAGTTCGTGCTGGTCGACACCGACGAGGTCTGTGCGGCCATCAAGGACGTGTTCCAGGACACGCGCAGCATCCTCGAGCCGGCGGGTGCCCTGGGCGTGGCGGCGATCAAGCAGCACGTGCACCGGCACCGCCTGAAGGGCCGCACCTTCGCGACCATCACCTGTGGTGCCAACATGAACTTCGACCGGCTGCGCTTCGTCGCCGAGCGGGCCGAGTTCGGCGAGAAGCGCGAGGCGCTGTTTGCCGTCACGATCCCCGAGGAGCGCGGCTCCTTCCGGCGCTTTTGCGAACTCATCGGTGCCTCGGGGTCGCGGCACGTCACGGAGTTCAACTACCGCATCTCCGATCCCCAGGTGGCCCACGTGTTCGTGGGCCTGTCGATCGCGCGCGCCGAGGAGGCCGCGCGCATTGCCCGCACCTTCGAGCGCCAGGGCTTTGCCACGGTGAACCTGAGCGACGACGAACTGGCCAAGGAGCACGTGCGCCACCTCGTGGGCGGCCGCAGCGATCTCGCCCGCGACGAGCGGCTCTTTCGCTTCGTCTTTCCGGAGCGCCCCGGCGCGCTGCTGCGCTTTCTGTCGGCCATGCACCCGGGATGGAACATCAGCCTGTTCCATTACCGCAACCAGGGCGCCGACTATGGCCGCATCCTGGTGGGCCTGCAGGTGCCGCCCCGCAACGAGGCGGCCTTCACCCGCTTTCTCCAGGCGCTGGACTACCCGTGCGTCGAGGAGACGGGCAACCCGGTGTACGCGCTCTTCCTGCGCTGAGCGGCCAGAGCCTGGCCGCGGCGGGCCCGGGTGTCCGGCCCTTCAGCGCTGCAGCCAGCGCTGGTGTCGCGCCAGCGCCTGCGCCCCCGCGGCATCCTTCACCCCGGCGCCGCGCAGCGCCGGCCACAGCCGCAGCAGCAACTCCGCCGTGGCCAGCGTGTCGGCCACCGCCTCGTGCCGGGCCAGGCAGGGGATGCCGAAGTGCTCGAGCCACTCGTCCAGCGCGCGGGCGCGCACCCCCGGATGCGTGGCAGCGGCCAGCGGGGCGAGGTCGATCCAACGCACGTTCGACTGCGCCGCCCTCAGGCCGGCCGCCTGCATGGCGCGCTCGATCAGCACGCGGTCGAAGTCGACGTGAAAACCCGTGCGGGGCGCCCCCGCCGCCCAGTGCTCGAAGGCCTGCAGCGCCGCCGCCTGCGCATGCCCGCGCCGCTGTGCCCCCACGCCCACGCCGTGCACGAGGATGTTCTCGCGGTCGAAGGCGGCCGTCGCAGGCTGCAGGACGGCCTCGAAGCTGTCGCTGGCCTCCACGCGCGGGACGCCTTGGTCGAAGCGCAGCGCAACGCCGGCGATGGCCACCAGGCGGTCGCGGCGCGGATCCAGGCCGGTGGACTCCACGTCGAGCACCACCCAGCGCCCGGGCGCCGCCTCCGGGAGGCCCCGGCCGAACGAACCGCGCCAGTCGATCACCGCGACCTCACTGCTCAATCATGGCCGGTTCACGGGCGCAGCCAGTCCAGGGCCAGCCGCTGCTGCAGCCGGCGGCCCACCCTGAGCGCCTCCTTGAGCAGCTGGCGGTCGATGTCGTCGAGCGCGTCGACGTCGACCTGATTGACGCCCAGCCCTTCGCGGGCCGGTGGCCCGCCCGGGCCCGCTCCCCGTAGCGCGGGTTGTTCCGGGCCGGGTTCCCGCACGGATTCGCGCGCTTCACCGCCCGCCTGTACCCGCAGCCGCAGCATCTGCAGCACCTCGAAGGCGCTGACCCATCCCTGGCGCTCGTGTTCGGGCACGCCCAGTGCCTGCCCGGCAAGCAGGAGCCGCTCGCTCGTGCCGGGCGCTTCGACCCCCGCTGCCAGGGCCAGCAGCCGCGCCGCGTCGACGAAGACCGCCGTGCCGTGCAGCTTGAGATCCAGGAGGCGGCGCCCGTCCGCCGCGGGTGCGTCCAGGCCGCCGTGCCAGGCCAGCGCCGGCTTGAGCCGCAGCGAGTTCTCGGCCATCAGCCTGAGGAAGCGGGGGTGCTCGCGGGCCCTGGCCGTGATGGTGCGGCGCAGGGGCGCCACGAGCTCGCCGCGGCCCACCACCGGCCGCATGTCGAAGAAGATGCTCGATTCGAGCAGGTCCTCGGGCTCGCCGCGAGCCATCCATTGTTCGAAGCGCGCCTGCCAATGGCCCTGGTGCAGGCAACAGCGCGGCTGGCCGGCCATGACCCCGCCCTTGCACAGAGGGAAGCCGCAGGCATCCAGGGCCCCGTTCACGCTCCTGCCCAGAGCCAGCCAGCGCCCGTGCTCGGCATCGTCGACCGCGTCGGCCAGCACCAGTCCGTTGTCCTGGTCGGTGGCCACCGTCTGCTCTGCGCGCCCCTCCGAGCCGAACGCCACCCAGCAGGCCCGGGCGAGGTCCAGGCCGTGGTCGGCGGCGAGGATCTCGACCAGTCGCGTGCACAGCAGGTCGTTGAGGTGGCTCACGAGCGCCGTGAGGGTGGGCGCGGCCACGCCCTGGGCCTGCAGGCGTGCCGCATGGGCGCGCACCTCGGGGGCAAGCGCCTTGAGGGTGGCCAGGTCACCCGCGCCGCGCAGCGCGCCCCCCAGGCCCGCGAGGGAGCGCTTCTGCAGGGCAAAGAGGTCGCGCTCGGAGACGATCCCGACCAGCCGCCCCTGGCGGGTAAGCGGCACGTGCCGGATGCCGTGGCGCGACATGGCCAGCACCGCCGCGGCGATGCGCTCCTCGGCGTCGAGCGCGAGGGCCGGGGCGGACATCAATGCGCGAACGGGCGTGGCGCGCAAGTCCGGCGGCGGCCGGCGCAGCACGATGCGCCCGAGCAGGTCCTGCTGGGTGAGGATCCCCAGCGGGCGGCCGGCCTCGTCGACCACCACCACCGAGCCCACGGCCCGATGGTGCATGCGCTCCAGGGCCTCCTGCAGCGGATCATCGGGGCCGACGCACACGGGTTCGCGCCCGAGCAGGGTGGAAAGCGGGGCCTCGAAGGACTGCTGGGCCAGCACCTGGGCCGACCCCCAGGCCTGCGCGGCGCGGCTGGCCAGCACGAGCAGGTGACGCATCCTGGCTTGCAGGTAGTCCGCCAGCACGGCGTCGCGCTGCGCCGTCTCGCGCAGCACCGCGGCGTCGAACTCCAGGCAGAACACGTCGTCCACGGCCTCGTAGCGGGAGGTGACGGCGCGCTCGCCGAGCACCGCCCCCACCGGAAAGAGCTCCCCCGCCTCGATCTCGAAGGCCTCCCCGCCGCTGCCCGTCCCGCGCACGGTGCCGCTGCGCACCCACAGAAGCCGGCTCGGCACGCCGTCGGCGGGGCTGACGATGGTCTCGCCCGGGGCGTGATAACTCTCGCGCACGCCGGCCAGGAGGGCGTTCAGGGAGGTTCTGGCCAGTCGCGCGAAGGGCTCATGGCGCTGCAGCAGGCCCGACAGGTGCGCCTGCAGGCGCTGCGAAGGGGTCATCGACGACATGCCCGTCGCGCGCCTCGTGAAAGTGGGGGTCCGGTGGGCGTGCCGGGATGTCGCGCCAGCGCCGTGGTCAGGGCGTGCGCGGCACTGGCGTGCCCGCCTCGCCCTGGGTGGGGGCCGGCAGGCCGGGCACACCCTGCGGCATCGGAAGGTTCGGCCGGCCGGGCTGCGCACGTGGCGGCCCACCCTGCGCCGCGGCGGGCTGCATGCCCGGCGGCCGGCCCGGGATCGCGACGCGGCCAGCCGCGCCGGGGGGCAAGGGGGCAGCCGGCGGCACGCCCTCGGAGCCCGGTGCGGGCCCGCTGGCGGGTGCGGGCAGCTCGGGCAACTCCAGCACCACGCTGGGCGGCCCGCCCCGGGGCCCGAGGCTGGCTCCGCGCGCGGAGACCGTGAGCAGCATCAGAGCGCCCTCCACCGTGGAGCCGACGCGGTAGGCCTTGGCGGGCTGGTCGTCCACCGCAATGAGGGCCAGGCCCTCGCGCGCAGACGTGCCGGGCCGCGGCGCGACCACGCCCAGGAGCGAAAAACGCGAGTCGGGCGCCGGTGTGGCCGCCACCGGCTCGACCGGTGCCGGCGCAACCGGCGCGCCCGCCCCGAGCACACGAGACAGATCGCCCGAGAGCCGGGCCCCTGCGGCTGCCACCTGAGCGTGGGCGGGCAACGCGGAGGGCGATGCGGCGAGCTTAAGGGCCCAGTACACGGCGCCTGCCGCAACCGCCGCCCACGTGAGAAATGCCACCCAACGCGCGGTCATACGGCGATTATCATGCACCGACTCCCACCTGCCAGGCCCTGACGATGAGCCCCTCCCCCCTCTGGCGACGCCGCCACGCGCACGGCTTCACCCTGATCGAGATCATGGTCGTGCTCGTCATCATCGGCGTGCTCGCCGCCCTGATCGCCCCGAACGTGCTCGACCGCGCCTCCGATGCCAAGGTCACCGCGGCCCGGACCGACGTGAACAACCTGATGCAGGCGCTCAAGCTCTACAAGCTCGACAACCAGCGCTTTCCCTCCGGCGAGCAGGGCCTGGAGGCGCTGGTGCGCAAGCCCTCGGCCGGTCCCGTGCCGCCCAACTGGAAGCCCTACCTGGACAAGCTGCCCAACGACCCCTGGGGCCGGCCCTACCAGTACCTCAACCCGGGCGTGAAGGGTGAGATCGACGTCTTCAGCCTCGGGGCCGATGGCCAGCCCGGCGGCGAAGGCCACAACGCCGATGTGGGGTCCTGGCAGTAGGCCTGCGCCGGGGCATGCGGGCCGGCTGGCGGCCCGTGGGTTCACCCTTATCGAGTTGATGGTGGTGGTGGCACTCGTGGCACTGGCCACGGGCCTGGTGTCTCTGGCGCTGCGCGACCCGCACGCCCGGCAGCTCGAGCGCGAGGCCGCGCGCCTGGTGGCGCTGCTGGAGTCGGCGCGCACCGAGGCGCGGGCCTCGAGCCTGGATGCGCACTGGCTGCCGCAACGCCGCGCCGACCCCGCCGAAGAAGGGCCCGACTTTCGCTTCGCCGGCCTGCCCGCCGGCCTGGCGCTGCCCACGCGCTGGCTCGATCGCGAGGTGTGGGCCGAGGTCATCGGCGCTCGCATGGTCAGGCTCGGCCCGGAGCCCCTGATCGGCGCGCAGCGCATC
>JBJTVI010000042.1:0-3765 GCA_046081145.1 Rubrivivax sp. | reverse complement strand
GGTGACCAGGCGCTCGTAGGCGATGTGCAGCAGCGCCATGCCCGGGGCCTCGTAGATGCCGCGGCTCTTGGCCTCGATGATGCGGTTCTCGATCTGGTCGCACATGCCCAGGCCGTGGCGCCCGCCGATGCGGTTGGTCTCCTCGAAGAGCTCCACCGCGCTGGCAAAGCCTCGGCCGTTCAGGGCCACCGGCTGGCCGTCCTCGAAGCGCACCGTCACCTCCTCGGCCTTCACCGGCACCTCCTCGCGCCAGAAGGCCACGCCCATGATCGGGTTGACGATGCGGATGCCGGAGTTCAGGTACTCCAGGTCTTTCGCCTCGTGCGTGGCGCCGAGCATGTTGGAGTCGGTGGAGTAGGCCTTCTCCACGCTCATCTTGTAGTCGAAGCCCGCGGCGATGAGGTACTCGCTCATCTCCTTGCGGCCGCCGAGCTCGTCGATGAAGCGCTGGTCGAGCCAGGGCTTGTAGATGCGCAGCTGCGGGTTGGCGAGCAGCCCGTAGCGGTGGAAGCGCTCGATGTCGTTGCCCTTGTAGGTGGAGCCGTCGCCCCAGATGTTCACGCCATCGTCGCGCATGGCCACCACCAGCGCCGTGCCGGTGACGGCGCGCCCCAGCGGCGTGGTGTTGAAGTAGGTGGCGCCGCCCGTGGAGACGTGGAAAGCCGCGCACTGGATGGCGGCGATGCCCTCGGCCAAGAGTTGCGCACGGCAATCCACCAGGCGCGCGATCTCGGCGCCGTAGGCGCGCGCCTTGCGCGGGATCTCCTCGTAGTCGCTCTCGTCGGGCTGGCCGAGGTTGGCGGTGTAGGCGCACGGGATGGCGCCCTTGGCGCGCATCCAGTGCACGGCCGCGGAGGTGTCCAGGCCTCCGGAGAAGGCGATGCCGACGCGTTCGCCGGCGGGCAGGGACGGGAGGATGACTGGGCTCATGGTGGCAGGCAGGTTCGGTGGCACGCGCGCGGCAGGCGGCAGGGGCGCAGGCCGGTGGCCCGGCCAGGCGCAATTCCCGATTATCGACGCGACAATCGGGGCTGGCTTTCCTTGCACCCACCATGGCTTCGCCCTCCTCGCCCCCCTTCGTGCTCGCCGGCGTCATCGGCTGGCCCGTGGCGCACTCGCGCTCGCCGCTGCTGCACGGCCACTGGATCGCCGAGCACGGGCTGCGCGGCGCCTACGTGCCCCTGGCGGTGGCCCCGGGCCGGCTCGAGGCAGCCCTGCGCGGCCTGGGCGCACTGGGCTTTGCCGGATGCAACGTGACCATCCCGCACAAGGTCGGCACGCTGCACCTGGTGGACCATGTGCAGCCGCTGGCGCGGCGCATCGGTGCGGTGAACACGGTGGTGGTGCAGGCGGACGGTTCGCTCGAAGGCCGCAACACCGATGCCTTCGGCTTCGTGCACAGCCTGCGCGAAGGCTGGCCGTCGTGGCGCGCCGATGCGGGGCCGGCTGTCGTGCTGGGTGCCGGTGGCGCGGCGCGTGCGATCGTGGCCGGCTTGATCGACGAGGGCGCGCGCGAGATCCGCCTGCTCAACCGCACCCCCGAGCGCGCTGCCGAGCTCGCCGCGGATCTGCAGCCCTCGGACCACAGCTGCCGCCTGCAGGTGTTGCCCTGGGCGGCGCGCCACGAGGCGCTGGCCGGCGCGGCGTTGCTCGTGAACACGACGAGCCAGGGCATGCAGGGGCAGGAAGCGCTGGACCTGCGACTCGACGAACTTCCGCACGCGGCCCTCGTGTGCGATGCTGTCTACGTGCCGCTGGAGACGCCGCTGCTGGCCGCCGCCCGCGCACGCGGCAACCCGGCGGTCGACGGCCTGGGCATGCTGCTGCACCAGGCGCGGCCGGCCTTCGAGGCGTGGTACGGGGTGCGGCCTCAAGTGACGCCCGCACTGCGGGCGAAGGTCGAGGCGACGCTCTAGCCTGGCTGCCTCGCAGCGCCCGAGCACCGGGTCGACCGGCGCGAAGGGTGTGCCGGTTCGTTCAATGCCCGTCGCTCGTGTACGCCGGCGCGGGCTGCGTGAAGTAGGCGTGCAGGATCTGGTAGACCATCTGGTAGTTCTTCTGCTGGAAGCTCGCGTGCGAGATGCCGTTCATGACGCTGAACTGCTTGTCGGGCGAGGGCAGCCGCTTGAAGAAATCGATGAGGTCATCCATCGCGGCGATGCCGTCGAACTGGCCACGCATCACGAGCGTGGGCATGGTGATCTTCGTGGGGTCCACCACCGGCAGCTTCGAGCACATGTCGATGTAGGTGCCATTGGGCATCGAATCGTCCAGCGCCAGGATGGCGTCGGCGAAGGCATCCACCACCGGCCTCTCGGCGCAGTCGGGGTGGTCGCGCTCGAAGATCGAATAGACGAAGGCGCGGTCGATGGGTCGGCGCTTCGCGGCCAGGAACTCGGGCAGCTTCTTGCGCCGCTGCGCCAGGGTGGGTGCGCCCTCGCCCGTCCAGACGAAGGCGTCCAGCGCCAGGCGCGAGATGCGCTCGGGGTGGCGTTGCGCAAAGAGCGCCGCGCGCAACGCACCAGAGGAGATGCCGTAGGCCATGAAGCTCCGGATGCCGCGCGTGGCGCGGATGTAGTCGGTGGCAGCGGCGAGGTCGTCGGCTCCGTTGGAAATGTCGCAATAGATGTCGCGGTGCTTGTCGCTGCGGCCGTAGCCCTCCATGTCCACACACCAGTTGGTGAAGCCGCGCTCGGCAAACCAGTCCATCACCGAAGAGTCCGGGCGGCCGGGCACCGTGAGGTCGAAGGTAGGGGTGGAGGCCATCGAGGAGCCATGCACCCACAGGATGGCCGGCTTGCCCTCGGGCGAGCCGACGTACTTCTCCCACAGGTACAGGCGCACGTCGCCGTCGGGGGTTTTCTTGGTGGTCCAGTGGGCGTTTCCGGTGACGTTGCTCATGGGTTGGCTTTCGGGTAGGGGCTTCGATGAGGGTCGAGGGCGCTCGAAGGAGAAAGGGTCAGTCGACCTTGGCGCCCGTCTCGCGCACGATGCGGGCCCAGCGGTCGCGCTCCTCGCGGAAGTAGAGGTCCATCTCGCCAGGCGTGGAGCCCACCGTCTCGATGCCGGCTTCCTCCATGAAGCGCAGCACCTCGGGCGCGCTCAAGGCGGCCTTGAACTCGCGGTTCAGGCGCTCGACGATAGCCGCAGGTGTGCCCTTGGGGGCCAGCAGCCCCATCCAGACGTAGGCCGAGTAGCCCTTGATCCCGGCCTCGTCGATCGTGGGGACCTCGGGCAGCTGCGTCGAGCGGCGCGTGCCGGTGGTGGCCAGCGGGCGCAGCTTGCCGGCGCGGATGTGCTTCATCATGCCGTTGGCGCCGGGGATCGACATCGCCACCGTGCCGGCCAGGAGGTCGGTGGTGGCCTGGCCGCTGCCCTTGTAGGGCACGTGCACGGGCTTGATTCCGGCCATCGACGCAAACATGGCAAAGAACAGATGCTGGCCGCTGCCGTTGCCCGAGGACGCAAAGTCGACCTGGTCGGGACGCGCCCGCACATAGGCCACGAGTTCGGCCACACTCTTCACCGGCAGGGAGGGGTGCACGACGAGCACGCCTGGCTCGCGCCCGAGCAGGCTGATGCCGACGAAGTCCTCCACGGGGTTGAAGGCGAGCTTCGGGTAGAGCGTGGCGCTGATCGCATTGGTCTGCGAGGCCAGCAGCAGCGTGTACCCGTCGGGTGCGGCCTTGGCCACCGCCTCGGAGCCGATGGTTGCCCCGGCGCCGGGGCGGTTCTCGATGACCACCTGCTGGCGCAGCCGCTTGG
>JBJTVI010000041.1:0-3372 GCA_046081145.1 Rubrivivax sp. | reverse complement strand
TCTCGGGCGTGTCGTCGGCCGGCTTGTAGAACGGGATCTTGGGCAGCTCGCTGTCGGGGATCGGCAGGTTGAAGCGGTCGCGCATGTAGCGGATGTCGTCGTCGCTCAGCTTCTTGGTCTGGTGCGCGGTGTTCTTACCCTCACCGGCCTTGCCCATGCCGTAGCCCTTGACCGTCTTGACCAGCAGCACCGTGGGCTGGCCCTGCGAGTTGTTGGCCCGGTGGAAGGCGGCATAGACCTTCTGCGCATCGTGCCCGCCACGGCGCAGGTTCCAGACGTCCTGGTCGCTCATCTTGGCCACGAGCTCGAGCGTGCGCGGGTCGCGCCCGAAGAAGTTCTTGCGCACGAAGGCGCCGTCGTTGGCCTTGAAGGCCTGGTAGTCGCCGTCCAGCGTGTCGAGCATGATCTTGCGCAGCGCGCCGTCCTTGTCGCGCGCCAGCAGCGGATCCCAGTTGCTGCCCCAGATGAGCTTGATGACGTTCCAGCCCGCGCCGCGGAACTCGCCCTCGAGCTCCTGGATGATCTTGCCGTTGCCCCGCACCGGGCCGTCCAGGCGCTGCAGGTTGCAGTTGATGACAAAGACGAGGTTGTCGAGCTTCTCGCGCGCGGCCAGGCTGATGGCCCCTAGCGACTCGGGCTCATCCATCTCGCCGTCACCGCAGAAGACCCACACCTTGCGGTTGGCGGTGTCGGCGATGCCGCGCGCATGGAGGTACTTCAGGAAGCGCGCCTGGTAGATGGCCATCAAGGGCCCCAGGCCCATCGAGACGGTGGGGAACTGCCAGAACTCGGGCATGAGCTTGGGGTGCGGGTAGCTCGACAGGCCCTTGCCACCGACTTCCTGGCGGAAGTTGAGCAGCTGCTCCTCGCTCAGCCGCCCCTCGAGGAAGGCGCGCGCGTACACGCCGGGCGCACTGTGGCCCTGTACGTAGAGCAGATCACCGCCGTGGCCCGGGCTCTCGGCGTGCCAGAAGTGGTTGAAACCCGCGGCGAACATGTGGGCCAGCGAGGCAAACGAGCTGATGTGACCGCCCAGGTCACCACCGTCCTCCGGGTTCAGGCGATTGGCCTTCACCACCATGGCCATCGCGTTCCAGCGCATGTAGGCGCGCAGCCGTCCCTCGAGCTCGAGGTTGCCGGGGCTGTGCTCCTCCTGGTCGGGCTCGATCGTGTTGACGTAGCCCGTGTTGGCGGAAAAGGGCAGATCGATGCTGCTCTGCCGGGCGTGCTCGAGCAACTGCTCGAGCAGCTCGTGGGCGCGCTGCGGGCCTTCGGCCTCAATCACGGCGCTCAATGCGTCGAGCCACTCACGCGTCTCCTGGGCGTCGGTGTCGTAGGCGCGGGCCACCTGGTCGGCTGCGGACATGGTGTTCTCCTCTCTCGTATGTTCGGATTTGATCAGGCGGAGTGTCGCACAACTCGCCGTAATTTCAAATAGTGATTTTGCGTTTCGTATTATGGAATCTTGTGCAACCGACCGGATCCCCGGGCGAGCCCCGCCGGGGCCCGCCCCCGATAATCCTGCCGCATGAACTGGCGACCCTGGCGCAAATGGGACGTGCGTGCTCCGCTGAGCTCGGCGCGACGCCTGGCCGGCCGCTGGTGGCGGCGACAGTCGCCGGCGCGCCAGGATCGGCTGGCCACGGTCGCCCCGCTGGTTTCCGTGCTGATGTTCCTGGCCACGATCGCCGTGGCCTTCTGGTACCTGCGCCACGAAGAGACCGCGCGCGAGATCGAGTCGGTGCGCCGGGACACGGAGATCACGCAGCAGCAGATCGGGCTGCGGCTGGTCGACACCGAGGCCCAGCTGGTGCGGCTGGCACGCGAGATGGTGTCGCGCCCGCCCGATGCCGAGGCATTTGCGCAACTGGCTGCAGGGCTGCTGCACAGCCGCCCCGAGATCGACGGCCTGGCCTGGACCGATGCGGGCGGCGCCCTGCGCGGGCGCCACAGCCTGCAGCCCGGGCATGCCCACCCCGACACGCTGCCCCTGCGCCCGGGGGCCGATGCGGCACAGCTTGCCGCGGCACGCGCCCTGGAGGCGGCCCTGCTGGCCTCGCGCGAGACCCGCCGACCCTTCTACTCGCACAGCTACACCAATGAGCTGGGCAAGCCTGCTTTCGCCCTGTACGTGCCCATCCTGGACCGCAACCGTCACATCGGCGCGCTCTCGGTGGAGGTGTCGCTGGAGGCGCTGCTGCGGCACCACGTGCCCGACGAGGTGGCACGCCGGCACCTCGTGTCGGTCGTGGACGACCAGGAGGCCACCCTGGCCACCACCTCCACCCCGCCCCCAGCGCGCGCCTCCCCGCGCGGCACGCTCACCCACGATGTCGCACTCAGCCCCGTCTTCAACGGCCTGCAGCTGCGCGGCGAAGGCTGGAGGACTTCCCTCGGCCTGGTGGGCAACACGCTGTTCTGGATGGTGGTGGCCATGGCGCTGCTGACCCTGTGGATGCTGCTGGGCACGGCGCGCCACCTGCGTCGGCGCTCGCAGATCCAGCGCGCGCTGCTGCAGGAGACGCAGTTTCGCCGTGCGATGGAGAACTCGATGGTCACGGGCATGCGCGCGCTCGATCTGGAGGGCCGCATCACCTACGTGAACGCGGCCTTCTGCCAGATGAGCGGCTTCTCGGAGGCCGAGCTCGTGGGGGCCCTGCCGCCCTACCCCTACTGGCCCTCCGACCGCATCGAGGAGAACCAGCGGCTGCTGCAGCAGGAGATGCAGGGCCGCAATCCGGCCGGCGGCATCGAGGTGCAGCTCGCGCGCAAGGACGGGCGGCTCTTCGACGTGCGCATGTACGTCTCGCCTCTCATCGATCCGCGTGGCCAGCAGACCGGGTGGATGACGTCGGTCACGAACATCACCGAGGCCAAGCGCATCCGCGATCAGCTCGCCGCCTCGCACGAGCGCTTCACGACCGTGCTCGAGGGGCTCGACGCCTCGGTCTCGGTGCTCTCGGCGCAGCAGGGCGAGCTGCTCTTTGCCAACCGCTCCTACCGGCTGTGGTTCGGTGCCGATGCCCGCGGCCATGCGCTGCTGGCGGGCCAGCCCTCTTCGATGCCTCCGGCCGCGAGCGCCGACGAGGGCGTGGATGACCTCTCCGGCCTGCCCACGCAGGAGCTCACCGATGCCGCAGGGGACCTGCGCGAGGTCTTCGCACCGGCCCTGGAGAAGTGGTTCGAGGTGCGCTCGCGCTACCTGCAGTGGACCGACGGGAGCCTCGCCCAGATGCTCATTGCCACCGACATCAGCGCGCGCCGGCGCGCCGAGGCGCAGGCCGAGCAGCAGGCGGCCAAGGCGGCCGTCACGAGCCGCCTGATGACGATGGGCGAGATGGCCTCCACCGTCGCGCACGAGCTCAACCAGCC
>JBJTVI010000040.1:0-4146 GCA_046081145.1 Rubrivivax sp. | reverse complement strand
ATGGACGAGGTGCTGCCCTCGGCCGAGGTGGTTCGCCGGCTCGACGAGGCCTTCGGCGTGGTGCCGCTGGAGCCCAGCCAGCCCGGCGAGACGGCCGAGCGCTGGGCCTGGCGCGACGGCAGCGGCGAGGTGGGCGTGATCTCGAGCGTCACGCAGCCCTTCTGCGGCGGGTGCAACCGGGCGCGCCTGTCCACCGAGGGGCGGCTCTTCCTGTGCCTGTTCGCCACCCAGGGGCACGACCTGCGCGCGCTGCTGCGCGGAGGCTTCGACGATGCGCAGATCGCCGCGGCCGTCGGCCACATCTGGGCCGGGCGAGAGGATCGGTACTCGGAGCTGCGCCACACGCATTCGCCCGAGGCCGCCGCGGGCGGGCGGCGCATCGAGATGCACTACATCGGCGGCTGAGCCACCCGCACACCCCATGACCACGACCCTCACCCAACTCCTGGGCACCGGCGCCGACGAGGCTCCCGCTCTGCGCGCTCCCGGGCGCCCCGCCCTCACCCACGGCGGCCTGCGCGAGCTCGCGCGGCGCACCGTGGCCGCCCTCAACGCCCTCGGGGCGGGCCGCAACGACCGCGTGGCCATCGTGCTGGCCAACGGGCCGGAGATGGCCGCCTGCTTCCTCGGGGCCGCCTGCGGGGTGACGACGGCGCCGCTCAACCCGGCCTACCGCGCCGACGAGTTCGAGTTCTACCTCTCGGACCTGCAGGCGCGGCTGCTGGTGGTGGAGCACGACAGCAGCTCGCCTGCCATCGCCGTGGCGCAGCGCCTGGGCGTGCGCATCGTGGATCTCCACCCCGGGGAGGCCGCAGGCGAATTCACGCTGCGCGCCCGCGATGGCCAGCCTTCGGCGAAAGCCGCCAGCCCCGGCCCGGCCGAGCCCGATGACGTGGCGATGGTGCTCCACACATCGGGCACCACCTCGCGCCCGAAGATCGTGCCGCTGTCGCAGCGCAACCTGTGTGCCTCGGCCGGCCACATCGCCCGCACGCTCGGCTTCTCTCAGGCCGACCGTGGCCTCAACGTGATGCCGCTCTTTCACATCCACG
Organism: Rubrivivax sp.; assembly: GCA_046081145.1. GTDB lineage: Bacteria > Pseudomonadota > Gammaproteobacteria > Burkholderiales > Burkholderiaceae_C > Rubrivivax. The sequence goes on along the minus strand of JBJTVI010000040.1, from coordinate 3,094 downwards.
GGCTCATCGCCGGCGTGCTCGCGCCGGTGTCGGCGGGCTCTTCGGTGTTCTGCACGCCCGGCTTCAACGCGCTGAAGTTCTTTGCCTGGATGGACGAGGCCGCCCCCACCTGGTACACGGCCGTGCCCACCATGCACCAGGCCATCCTCTCGCGCGCGCCGAAGAACCTGGAGGTGATCCGGCGCCACCGGCTGCGCTTCATCCGCTCGTCTTCCAGCTCCATCCCGCCGCAGGTGATCCGCGAGCTCGAGGAGGTGTTCGAGGCACCGCTCATCGAGTCCTACGGCATGACGGAGGCCACGCACCAGATGGCCTCCAACCCGCTGCCGCCAGCCGTTCGCAAGCCCGGCAGCGTAGGGCTGGCCGCCGGCCCGGAGATCGCCATCATGGACGAGGAGGGCAAGCTCCTGCCGCGCGGCGAGGTGGGTGAGATCGTGATCCGCGGCCCCAACGTCACGGCCGGCTACGAGAGCAATCCCAAGGCCAATGCCGAGGCCTTCGTCAACGGCTGGTTTCGCACCGGTGACCAGGGCACGATGGACGCGCAGGGCTACCTGAGCCTCACGGGCCGCCTCAAGGAGATCATCAACCGGGGCGGCGAGAAGATCAGCCCGCGCGAAGTCGACGAGGTGCTGATGGACCACCCGGCCGTGGCCCAGGTGGTGTGCTTTGCCATTCCGCACGCCAAGCTCGGCGAGGAGGTCGGCGCGGTGGTGGTGCTGCGCGAGGGCGCGGCGGCCACCGAGCGCGAGCTGCAGGCCTTCGTGGCGCAGCGGCTGGCGGATTTCAAGGTGCCGGCCAAGGTGCTCTTCATGGAGGAGATCCCCAAGGGCGCCACCGGCAAGCTGCAGCGGATCGGGCTGGCCGCGCGCCTGGGCCTGGGCACATGAAGATCGGCATCGTCGGCGCCGGGGCCATCGGTGGCTACCTCGGCACGCGGCTGGCCCTGGCGGGGCACGAGGTGTGCTTCGTCGCGCGCAACCGCAACCTCGAGGCCATCCGCGCGCATGGCTTTCGGCTGCTGCACCCCGACGGGCGCGAGGAGCACGCGCACACGGTGCAGGCCGTGCGCGACCCCGCCGAGGCGGGCCCCCAGGACGCCGTGCTCCTGACCGTCAAGGCGCATCAGGTGCGCGACGTGCTGCCGGGCCTGCGCGGCATGTTCGGGCCCAAGACAAGCGTGGTCACGATGATCAACGGGCTGCCGTGGTGGTACTTCCACCGCCTGCCGGGGCCCTGGGAGGGTCGGCGCCTGGAGAGCCTGGATCCGGGTGGCGAGATCGCCGCGGCCATCGAGCCCGAGCGCCTGATCGGCAGCATCGTCTACCCCGCCAGCGAGCTCGTCGCCCCTGGGCTCGTGCGCCTCATCGAGGGCAACCGCTTCACGCTCGGCGAGCCCGACGGCAGCCGCACCCCGCGCGTCGAGGCCCTCTCGCAGGCCCTGATGGGTGCGGGCTTCAAGGCCCCGGTGGCGCGCGACATCCGCAGCGAGATCTGGGTCAAGCTCTGGGGCAACCTGACCTTCAATCCGATCTCCGCCCTCACCCACGCCACGCTGGAGGACATCTGCCGCTTCCCGCTCACGCGCGAACTGGCCGCCCGCATGATGGCCGAGGCGCAGGCGGTGGGCGAAAAGCTCGGCGTGAGCTTCAAGATCGGCATCGAGCAGCGCATCGCCGGCGCCCAGGCCGTGGGCGCCCACAAGACCTCCATGCTCGTGGATGTGGAGCACGGCCGCGCCCTCGAGCTCGAGGCGCTCGTGGGCTCGGTGCTCGAGCTCGCGCGCCTGACCGGCACGCCTGCACCCACGATCGAGGCGCTCTACGCCGTGGTCAAGCTGCTGGAGGCCACGCTGGCCCGGCAGGAAGCGCTGCTACGACTGCAGCGGCGCGGCGCCTGAGCCGGCAGGCTGCGCCTGCAGCGATGCGGCTGCAGGGCCGGCGGGCTCGGCCTCACGGAGCGCGGCCACGGGCTCTTCGTCGGCCGGCACCTCGATCTCGCCGGGCACGCGCTGGCGCGCGAACAGCGTGTAGACAGTGGGCACGACAAAGATCGTGAGCAAGGTGCCCACCGACATGCCGCCCACGATCACCCATCCGATCTGCTGGCGGCTTTCGGCCCCGGCGCCGGTGGATAGCGCCAACGGCAGCGCCCCCAGCACCATCGCGCCGGTGGTCATCAGGATCGGGCGCAGGCGCAGCCCGGCGCCCTCGATCGTGGCCTGGCGCACGTCACGCCCCTGCTGGCGCATCTGGTTGGCAAACTCCACGATCAGGATGCCGTGCTTGGTGATCAGGCCCACGAGCGTCACCAGCCCGATCTGCGAGTACACGTTGAGCGTGCCACCCGTGAGGTGCATGGCCCCCAGCGCTCCCACCATCGACAGCGGCACCGAGAGCATGATGATGAAGGGGTCGACGAAGCTCTCGAACTGCGCCGCCAGCACCAGGAAGATGAAGAGCAGCGCCAGCACGAACACCACCACCAGCGCCCCGCTGGAGGCGCGGAACTCGCGGCTCACGCCGTTGAGCTCGGTGGCGTAGCCCGGCTTGAGCACCTTGGTCGCGGCCTCGTCCATGAAGGCCAGGCCCTCGCCCAGCGAATACCCCGGCGCCAGGTTGGCGGTGATCGTCACGGAACGGCGCTGGTTGAAGTGGTTGAGCTCGCGCGGGCTCACCGATTCGCGCACCTTCACCAGGGAGGACAAAGGCACCATCGCATCGCCTCGGGCGCGGACGAAAAGGCGATCGATGTCCTCGGGGGTGGTGCGTCCGGTGGGGGTGGTCTGCACCAACACGTCGTACTGGTCGGCCTCGCGCTTGTAGCGCGTCACGGCGCGGCCGCCCAGCATCGTCTCCACCATGCGCGCCACCTGCTCCACGCTCACGCCGGCGTCGGCCGCACGCTCGCGGTCGACCTCCAGGAAGAGCTCGGGCTTGTTCAGGCGCAGGTCGATGTCCGGTGCCACGAAGCCGGGGTTCCTGGCCATCTCGGCGAGCATGCCCTGCGCCGCCCGGGAGAGGTTCTCGTAGCTGTCGTTGGTGACGATCACGAAATTGATCGGGCGATCGCGAAAGCCCTGGCCCAGGCTCGG
>JBJTVI010000039.1:0-2567 GCA_046081145.1 Rubrivivax sp. | reverse complement strand
CGCTGCGGCCGCGGCTCCTGCCCCGGCGCCTGGCGCAGGCGTTGCGCCCACCGCGGCAACCGCCGGCGGCGGTGCGGCTGCGCCGGCCCCCGTGGCCAGCACCTACGCCGGCACGGTGGACCTCCACTGCGACCTGCTCGTGCTCGGCGGCGGCCCGGGCGGCTACTCGGCCGCTTTCCGCGCCGCCGACCTCGGCATGAAGGTGGTGCTGGTGGAGCGCTATGCGTCGCTCGGCGGGGTGTGCCTGAACGTGGGCTGCATCCCCAGCAAGGCGCTGCTGCACGTCGCGGCCGTGATGGACGAGGTGAACCACTTCGCCGACCTGGGCGTGAGCTTCGGTGCACCGCAGGTCGACATGGGAAAGCTGCTCGCGCACAAGAACAAGGTCGTGGGCAAGCTCACGGGCGGCCTGGGCGCGATGGCCAAGATGCGCAAAGTGACGGTGGTGCGCGGCTACGGCAGCTTCATCGACCCCTTCCACCTCGCGGTGGAAGAGACCACCGGCGACGCGCAGGACAAGACCGGCCAGACGCAGACCATCCGCTTTGCCCAGTGCATCATCGCCGTCGGTTCGCAGGCGGTGCACTTGCCCTTCCTGCCCGACGATCCGCGCATCGTCGACTCCACCGGGGCACTGCAGCTGCGCCAGCGCCCCGCGCGCATGCTCGTCATCGGCGGGGGCATCATCGGGCTGGAGATGGGCACGGTCTACTCCACCCTCGGGGCGCGGCTGGACGTCGTGGAGATGATGGATGGCCTGATGCAGGGCGCCGACCGTGACCTCGTCAAGGTCTGGCAGAAGATGAACGCGCACCGCTTCGACCGCATCCTGCTCAAGACCAAGACGGTGGGCGCCGAGGCCACGGCCGAGGGCATCCGCGTGAAGTTCGAGGGCCTCGACGGGCAGGCCAGCGAGGGCCTCTACGACCTCGTGCTGCAGGCCGTGGGCCGCTCGCCCAACGGGCGCAAGATCGGCGCGGACCAGGCCGGCATCGTCGTCAACGAGCGCGGCTTCATCCCGGTGGATGTGCAGATGCGCACCAACGTGCCTCATATCTATGCTATCGGCGACATCGTGGGCCAGCCCATGCTGGCCCACAAGGCGGTGCACGAGGCGCACGTGGCGGCGGAAGTCGCCGCCGGTGACGCCAAGGCGCGCTTTGATGCGCGCGTGATCCCGAGCGTGGCCTACACCGACCCCGAGGTGGCGTGGGTGGGGCTGACCGAGGACGAAGCCAAGGCGCGCGGCATCGCCGTGAAGAAGGGCCTCTTCCCGTGGAACGCCTCGGGCCGGGCGATCGCCAACGGGCGCGACGAGGGCTTCACGAAGCTGCTCTTCGATGCCCAGACGCATCGCATCCTGGGTGGCGGCATCGTCGGCACGCACGCCGGCGACATGATCGGCGAGGTGGCGCTGGCCATCGAGATGGGGGCCGACGAGGTGGACATCGGCAAGACGATCCACCCGCACCCGACGCTGGGCGAGAGCATCGGCATGGCCGCCGAGGCGGCGCACGGCAGCTGCACCGATCTGCCGCCGGCGCGGCGCTGAACCGGGCAACGAGCCGTCCTGCGGCGCGCATGACACCCGTCCGAGCGGAGCGGGTGCACCAGGAACAAGGGGCCCCGCGGGGCCCCTTGTCGCATCGGCAAGAAAAGCCTCAGGCCTTCTTCACCCAGGCGCTGCACCAGCCGGGACCAGCCACCTGCTTGCCCGCAAACAGCGGGCAGCCGCCCCAGGCGTCCGTGGCCTTGCCCTGGAAGAGCTGGCAGTTCTGGCAGTTCTGGCCCTTCTGGTACTTGGCGTGCTTGGACTTGGTGGCATCGGCCACGTAGCCCAGGGCCTTGGCCTGGGCATCGTTCTCGTCGAGCCTGGCCTGGGCGAAGGCCTCGCGGCCGGCCAGGAGCGCGGCGCCAGCGACGGGGACGATGCGGATGAATTGACGACGGGATTGCATCGAGCAGTACCTCTCGGGAAGAAGCGGCGTTCGGTCGGAAGGCCGGGTGCGGCCGCTTCAAGCGCAGCCCGGACAGGATACCCAAAACCCTCCGAGGTTAGAGGCCCCGGGGCGCCCCTGCAAGGGATACGGCCATTCCCGACTGCCGCGCTCGGGACCGGACCGTACCACTTCGTGTCGTGCGCCTGCTTAAAACGGCCCGCTGCCGAGGGAGGTTGACAGCGCCCGGCGCCTTTACAGATCGACGCAGTGCAGTCCGAAGCTGCCGCGCCGCCGGTCGGCGAAGTAGCGTTCGAGTGTCTCGCGCACGGTGCGAAAGGCCAGATGCTCCCAGGGCACCTCGTCCTCGCGGAACAGCCGCGCCTCGATCGTCTCCGGGCCTGGGTCGAGATGGGTGTCCAGCATGCGGGCGCGGTAGAACAGGTGCACCTGGCCGGCGCGCACCACGTTGAGCACCGTGAACAGGCCCAGCAACTCGATGTGCGCCCCGGCTTCCTCAGTGGTCTCGCGCACCGCGCCTTCGGCCGTGGTCTCTCCCAGTTCCAGGAAGCCGGCCGGCAGCGTCCACAGGCCCCAGCGCGGCTCGATGTTGCGGCGGCACAGCAGCAC
>JBJTVI010000038.1:0-2684 GCA_046081145.1 Rubrivivax sp. | reverse complement strand
CACGGCCCCGGAGCGCCTGCGCGCGGCGGCGCAGCGGGCCTTTGCCGGCCACCCCGCCCTGGCCCACTTCGACTGGAGCGGTGCGCCCGGAGCAACCTGGGAGGCGCTGTGCCGGGTGCTCGGCCTGCACCCCGATGCCCTGGCCGAACGCCTGGCGCCTGCCTTTGGCGTGCCCGCGGCCGGCGCACTCGTGGGCCGGCCCATCGAGCCTGCGGTGCTCTCGGCGCTGCCGGCGGCCTTCTGCCAGCGCCAGGGCCTGCTGCCGCTGGCGCTGGAGGGCGGCGCGCTGGTGGTGGCCACCTCCGACCCGCAGGATGCGGATGTGCTCGAGCGGGCGCGTTTCCTGGCGGGCCGGGCGGTGCAGTGGCGCCTGGCGCCGCCCGCCCTCATCGAGGATGCGCGCGTGGTGTCCTACAGCCTGCAGGCCGCCCGCGAGGCGGCGCAGACCGGCACCCCTGCCCAGGCCGAGAGCGAGTTCCATCGCCTGGGCCAGGCGCTGATGCAGGCGGCCGTGGCGCAGCGCGCCTCGGATCTGCACATCCAGCCGCACCTGGGCGCCTACATCCTGCGCATCCGCGTGGATGGCGAGTTGCGCCGCCTCGTGATGCTGCAGGAGACGGTGGGCGTCACGCTGCTGCGCCACCTCAAGGCGCGTGCCGGCATGGATCCCACGCAGCACCTCGTGCCGCAGGATGGCCGCCTGTCGTGCGTGCTCGACGGGCGCGAGTTCGACCTGCGCATCTCGGTGCTGCCCGCCAGCCAGGGAGAGCGGCTGGTCATGCGATTCCTCGATCAGGGCCGCGTGTACCGCCTCGGCCAGGCCGGCTTCACGCTCGCGGCGCTGCAGGTGCTGCGCCGCGTGGTGGCCCGCCCCTCGGGCATGGTGCTGATGACCGGGCCCACCGGGTGCGGCAAGACTTCCACCCTCTACGGCATGCTCGCCGAGCTCAACCGGCCCTCGGTGAACATCATCACGGTGGAAAACCCGGTGGAGATCCGCCTGCCCGGCGCCTCGCAGGTGGAGGTGAACGACAAGGCCGGGATGACCTTTGCCAGTGCCCTGCGCTCCATCCTGCGGCAAGACCCCGACATCGTGCTGATCGGCGAGATCCGGGATTCCGAGACCGCCCCGCTTGCCACGCAGGCCGCCCTCACCGGGCACCTCGTGCTCTCCACGCTGCACACCAACGATGCCGTCACGGCCATCCCGAGGCTGCTCAACCTGGGGGTGGACCCCACCATCCTGGCCGATTCGCTGGCCGCCGTGGTGGCGCAGCGCCTGTGCCGCAAGCTGTGCGAGAAGTGCCGGGAGCCGGTGAGCGACCCCCTGGCACCCTCCGAGCGGCACTTCCTGGAGGTCACGCGCAACCGGCCCGTGTACCGCCCGCTGGGCTGCCATGCCTGCGATTTCACGGGCTACCGCGGCCGCCTGCCCGTGGTTGACATCCTCGAGATCAACCCCGCGCTGCGCGAGGCCGTCTCCACCGGCGAGCACCGGCTCTCGGTGCTCGAGCGGCTGCGCAGCGGCGGGCTGGCCTCCATGGCCGTTTCCGGCAGCCGGCGCGTGCTTTCCGGCGAGACCACCGTGGCGGAGGTGGTGGCCGCCGTCGGCCCGGGTTTCTGGCCGGAGCTTGCGCAGCACCACGGCACGCAGGTGCCCGAGGATGCCCTGGCCGCGCCCGAGCTCGAGACGGCCGGCGGGCAGGCGCTGCTGCTCGTCACGCGGGATGCGGCGCTGGCTGGGCAGCTCGCCCCCGAACTCGAGCCTTTGGGCCTGAGGCTGCACCGCTGCGAGACAGCCGCCGCTGCGCAGGAGTTGCTGCACCGCGACGAGGCCATCACCTTCATCGTCGGCGACGTGCCCGAGGCCTACACCCTCGAGCAGACCGCCGCGGCGCTGCGCGAGTTCCGCGTGGCCGTGGCATGGTCGCGGCTGCCCGCGCTGGTGCTGCTGCCCCCCGCGCGAGCCGGAGACGCCCCTGCACTGCGGGAGGGCGGTTCGGAGGCGGATTTCCTCGTCAAGCCGCTGCAACTGCCCGAGCTGCTGCAGCGCATCCGGCGCGCGCACGCCCGGTAGGCTCGCCCAGCGGCAGCGCCGCTGCCACCGATTCCCCTCAAGGGCAGCGTTCGCCCAGCCGAACGGTCATGGCGACAAGCGTCGGACGGTTGATGCCGTGCTCGACGAGCCCTGCGCGCGTGAGCTCCTGCAGCAGCAGCTGGGCGCGGTGCACATTGCGGCCGCGACCGGTGAGCTGGATGTTCGGCCCGCGCCCCGGGTTGCCCGGAACCAGGCCGTTGGCGTTGAGTGGCCAGTGCACCCCGGCCGGGTCGACGGCATGGAGCGCCTCGCGCACCAGCTGCTCGAGAGTGGCGAATTCCGGCGGCGACGGCTTGTTGGGGCCCGAAAGGGGCCAGCGGCACAGGTCCATCCCCCGCTCGGCCAGGAGGGTTTGCGCCTTGCTGCGCACGGCATCGATCTGCAAGAGCATCTGCGAGAGCCGGGCGCGCTCCACCTGATCCTGATAGGCCGGAAGGGACAGGGCGCCCAGGATGGCGACGATGGCCAGCGCGATGTTCAGCTCCAGCAGGGAGAAGCCGCGTGCGGTGCGGCGCGCCGCCGCGCAAGCTCGGCCCTGCGGGCGGTGCCGTGCCGCCTTCATTTCGCGTTCGTCCACGTCTGGCGG
>JBJTVI010000037.1:0-6229 GCA_046081145.1 Rubrivivax sp. | reverse complement strand
ACAGCGATAAGGCTTGCAGCCCCGGCCGCCTCGGCGCGCCGGGGCTCTTTTTTTTCCGGCCGCCGGGCCACACAATCCGGGCCATGGGCAGCGGTTTCCTCTGGTTCAAGGCCTTTCACATCGTGTTCGTGGCGAGCTGGTTCGCGGGGCTGTTCTACCTGCCGCGCCTGTTCGTCAACCTGGCCATGGTGCCGCCGGAGAGCCGCGCCGAGCGCGAGCGGCTGCTGCTGATGGCGCGCAAGCTGCTGCGCTTTTCCACCCTGCTGATGGTGCCCGCGCTCGCGCTGGGCCTGTGGCTGTGGCTGGGCTACGGCGTGGGGCTCGGCGCGGGCCACGGCTGGATGCACGCCAAGCTGGCGCTCGTGGTGGCCGTGATCGGCTACCACCACACCTGCTCGAGCCTGCTGCGGCGCTTCGAGCGGGAGGCCAACACGCACAGCCACGGCTGGTTCCGGGTCTTCAACGAGGCCTCGGTGCTCGGCTTTGCCGCCATCGTGGTGCTCGTGGTGGTCAAGCCCTTCTAGGGGCCGCGCCGCGCGTCGTGCCCCGCCGCACCACACTCGCCCCGCGCCGCAGTTCGGCCCTGCCGCTGGCGCTGGTCTATGCGGCGCTGATCGTGTATGCGTCGCTCTATCCCTTCCACGGCTGGCGCTGGCCGCCCGGTGTCCAGTGGCACGATCTGCTGCGCCTGCCCTGGCTCGGCGCCCACGGCTACTTCGACGAGGTCAGCAACCTCCTGGGCTACATGCCTTTGGGGCTGCTGCTGGCGGTGCTGGCCATGCGCCGCGGTGCCAGCCTGCTCGTGGCCTTCGTGCTCGGGGCCGCGGTGCCGGCCGCGGCCTCGCTGCTGCTGGAGGCGGCGCAGCACTGCGTGCCCGGGCGCGTGCCCTCGGCGCGTGACTGGGCGCTGAACGCGCTGGGCGCGGCCATCGGGGCGGCCGTTGCCGTGGGCCTGGTGGCTAGCGGCGTGCTCGCGCGCTGGGAGCGTCTGCGCACGCGCTGGTTCGAGCCCGACAGCGCGCTGGCGCTCGCGCTGCTGCTGCTGTGGCCTTTCGGGCTGCTCTTTCCCGCCCCCGTTCCCCTGGGGCTGGGCGATGTCTTCGACGCGCTGCAGCAAGGCGCCTTCGAGCTCGTGCGCGCGTCCGGCTGGCAGGAGGCCGCCGGCGCGCTCGTCCCGCGGACGGCGCCGCGCCAGGCCCTGGGCGCCCTGGCCGAGGGCTGCTGCATGGCATTGGGCCTGCTCGGGCCCATCCTGCTGTCGGCCACGGTCACGCGCACGCGCGGCCGGCGCATCGCCATGGCGCTGGGGGCCGCGCCGGTGGCCGTCGGTGCCATGGTGCTCTCGACGACCCTGAACTTCGGCCCGCAGCACGCCTGGGCCTGGCTGCTGCCCAGTGCAGTGCCCGCCTTGCTGGCGGCCACCCTGATCGGGGTGGCGGTGGCAGCGGCGGGGGCACGGCTGGCCGGTGCGCTCGCGCTCGTGTGCCTGGCGGCGCTGGTGGGGCTCGTGTCGCAGGCGCCCTCGGATCCGTACTACGCGGCCAGCCTGCAAGGCTGGGAGCAGGGCGAGTTTGTGCGCTTCCACGGCCTGGCGCGCTGGATCGGCTGGTCCTGGCCCTACCTCGCCATGGGCTGGCTCGTGGTGCGCATGGTCGGCAGGCGCTGAGCCGGGCCACACCGAGCCGGGCCACACCGAGCCGGGCCACAGGGGCCCCTCCCTACAATCCCGTCAATGAGCTACTACGAGCGCCACATCTTCTTCTGCCTCAACGAGCGCCAGGGCGGCGAGGCCTGCTGCGCGCAGCAGGGCGCGCAGGCCGCCTTCGAGCGCTGCAAGTCACGCGTGAAGGCCGCCGGTGCTGCGGGCGCCGGGCGCGTGCGCGTGAACCGTGCCGGCTGTCTGGATCGCTGCGCGGGCGGGCCGGTGGCCGTCGTCTACCCCGAAGCCGTCTGGTACACCTTCGTGGACGCGCACGACATCGACGAGATCGTCGACGCGCACCTGGTGGGCGGCGTGCCGGTGGAGCGGCTGCGGCTGGCGCCCGAGGTCGGCCGCTGATGAACGCACACACCGAGAGCCGCCTGCTCCCGGGGCCGGCGGGCGAGCTCGAATGCGCGCTCGATGGTGCGCGCGACGCCCCCGGGCTGGCCCTGCTGTGCCATCCGCACCCGCTGCACGGTGGCACGATGCAGCACAAGGTGGTGCAGACCCTGGCACGCGCCTTCGTGCAGCTGGGCTGGCGCGCGGTGCGCTTCAACTACCGTGGCGTGGGGCGCTCGGCCGGTGCCTGGGACGAGGGCCGTGGCGAGGTGGACGACGCGATGAGCGTGCTGCAGGCGCTGCGCGCGCCGGGCCAGCCCCTGGCGCTGGCGGGCTTTTCCTTCGGGAGCTACGTGGCCTCCGAGGTGGCCGCGCGCGCGCAGCCGCGTGAGGCCACGCAGGCCCTCGTGCTCGTCGGGCCGGCGGTGGAAACCTTCACGCTGGCCCCCGTGCCGGCCGACACGCTCGTGATCCACGGCGAGCTCGACGAGGTCGTCTCCCTGCGCGGCGTGCTCGACTGGGCCCGGCCCCAGGGCGCGCCGGTGACGGTCGTGCCCGGCGCGGGCCACTTCTTCCACGGCCAGATGGGCCTGCTCAAGAGCCTGGTCCTGCGCGCCTGCCGCCCGCCGGCTGCTGCCACTGCGACACCTCTGCCATGACCCCGATCCCCTCGCATCGCGTCAGCCCCTTTGATCTCCCGACCCCCTGGCCGGCTGCCCCGTGGCGCCACCTGGCGACCCTCGTTGCGGGCCTGTTCCTGGCCTGGTGCGCGCACGCCCAGGCCCCCCAGCCCCCCGAGATCGCGGCGCGGCAGTACCTGCTGCTCGATCTGGCCAGCGGCCAGGTGCTGGCCGAACGCGATGCCGACGTGCCGGCCGACCCCGCGAGCCTGACCAAGCTCATGACGGCCTACCTCGTCTTCGATGCCATCCGCGACCGCAAGCTCACGCCCGAGCAGCGCCTGCCCGTCTCGCGCCGCGCCTGGGAGGAGCGCAAGGGCGGGGGCTCGCTCATGTTCATCGACACCACCATGAGCCCGACGGTGGACGAGCTGCTCAAGGGCATGATCGTCCAGAGCGGCAACGACGCATCGGTGGTGCTGGCCGAGGCGGTGGGCGGCACCCTGGAGGGCTTCGTGGCGATGATGAACCGCCAGGCCCAGGCCTGGGGCCTGAAGAACACGAGCTTTGCCAACGTGACCGGGCTCACGCAGGCCGGCCACCAGAGCACCGCACGCGACATCGCCGCCATCGCCGCGCGCATCATCAACGACCATCCCAGCTACTACGCCTACTACTCGATTCGCCAGTACAGCTACAACAACATCCGCCAGGACAACCGCAACATGCTGCTCGGCCGCGACCCGAGCGTGGATGGCATGAAGACGGGCTACACCGAGGCGGCCGGCTACTGCCTGGTGGCCAGCGCCGCGCGCGAGATGCCCAACGGCAAGCGCCGGCTGCTGTCGGTGGTGATGGGCACCCCCTCGCGCGAGGCGCGCGCGGCCGAGAGCCAGAAGCTCCTGAACTGGGGCTGGCAGGCCTGGGATGCGATCCGGCTCTTCGAGCCGGGCAAGGCCGTGGTGTCGGTGCCGGTGTGGAAGGGCAAGGCCAGCGAGGCCCGGCTCGGCGTCGGGCCCGCCGGTGTGTTCGTCACGGTGCCGCGTGGCCAGGGCTCGCAGATGAAGACGGTGGTGGAGCGCAACGACCCGCTCGTGGCGCCCCTGGCGGCCGGGCAGCGCGTGGGCACGCTCAAGGTCACCACCGCAGCCGGCGCGCCTGTGGCGAGCCTGCCACTGGTCGTGCTCGAGCCGGTGGAGCTCGCCGGCGTCCTCGGCCGCGCCTGGGATGCCATCCGGCTGTGGATCCGCTGAGCCGGTGCCTGCGGCGGCGATCCAGGCCGGGCGTGATGCACGTCGCGTGACAGAATCGGTGGCCTTCCCAGCCACCCGCCCTGTGCCATGAACGACACGCCGTGCTACCTCAACGGTCGATACCTGCCGGTCTCGCAGGCGCAGGTCAGCGTCCTGGACCGCGGCTTCATCTTCGGCGACGGCGTGTACGACGTGGCGCCGGTCTACGGCCTGCGCCTGTTCCGCTTCGACGAGCACATCGCGCGGCTGTCGCGCTCGCTGGCCAAGCTGCGCATTCCCGATCCCCACACGCGCGACGAGTGGCTGGCCATCTCGCGCCGCCTGGTGCAGACGCTGGCCGAGGCCACCGGTGCGCGTGACCAGGTCGTCTACTTCCAGGTCACGCGGGGCGTGGCCCCGCGCGACCACGTCATGCCCGCGGGCATCGCGCCCACCGTGTTCATGATGGTCAATCCGATGCGTCCGGCCACGCCCGAGCAGCGCCACCGGGGCGTGGCTTGCGTCACGGCGCGCGACTTCCGCTGGGAGCGCGGCGACATCAAGAGCACCTCGCTGCTGGGCAACGTGCTGGCGCGGCAGATCTCCGCCGATGCGGGCGCCACCGAGACGATCATGTTTCGCGACGGCTGGCTCACCGAGGCCGCCGCGAGCAACGTGTGGATCGCGCGCGACGGCGCGTTGCTGGGCCCGCCCAAGAGCGCCCACGTGCTGGAGGGCATCCGCTACGACCTCCTGCGCGACTTGTGCGAGGACTGCGGCATGGCCTACAACCTGCGCCCCATCGCCGAGGCCGAGGTGCTCGGTGCCGACGAGGTGATGCTGAGCTCGGCCACCAAGGAGATCCTGAGTGTCACGAGCATCGACGGCGAGCCGGTGGGCCATGGCGCGCTGCGCGGCCGCCCCGGCCCGGTCTACGCCCGGCTGCACGAGGCCTACGAGCGGGCCAAGGCGACCCAGTCGATCTGATCCGGCGCCACCCTTCGCCTTCCTCGCATCGTCCAGGCAGCCGGCGTGGCTTCTCCTTCCGACGAGACCTCGCTCATCACCTACCCCTGCGCCTTCCCGATCAAGGTGATGGGGGCGCATGTGGAGGGCTTCGTTGCGGCCGTGGTGCAGGTGGCGCAGCGCTTCGACCCCGGCTTCGACCCCGCAACCGTGCAGACGCGCCCGAGCCGTGCCGGCAACTGGCTCGGGGTCACGATCACCGTCACGGCCACCAGCCGCGCGCAGCTCGACGAGCTCTACCGCACGCTGTCCACCCATCCGATGGTCCGGGTGGTGCTGTGAGAGCGGCTCGCGGTCGGGCCTGAGCCGTGAAGGTGGTGGCGCTCGGGCGCTGCCCCTACGCGGGCATCGAGGCGCGCATGCGCGAGTTCAGCGCCGCCCGGGGCGAGCACACCCCCGACGAGCTCTGGCTCGTCGAGCACGAGCCCGTCTACACCCTGGGCCTGGCCGGCCGCGCGCAGCACCTGCTGGCCCCCGGCTCGATCCCGGTGGTGCAGACCCAGCGCGGCGGCCAGGTGACCTACCACGGCCCGGGCCAGCTCGTCGCCTACCCGCTCGTGGACCTGCGCCGGCTGCGCATCTACGTCAAGGAGTACGTGTTTCGCCTCGAGGCGGCGCTGCTGCAGGTGCTGCAATCGGTGGGCGTGACCGGGCACCGCGTGGCGGGCGCCCCGGGGATCTACGTTCGCCTGGACGACCCCTTCGATCACGCTGCGCTGCCGCAGCCGGCGCCGGGCACCGATCGCTTCGCCGGGCTGGGCAAGGTGGCGGCCCTGGGCATCAAGGTGAGCCAGCACTGCGCCTACCACGGCCTGGCCCTGAACGTGGCGATGGACCTCGAGCCCTTCACCCGCATCGATCCCTGCGGCTACGCCGGGCTGCGCACGACGGACCTGCGCAGCCTGGGCGTGGAGCTGACGCTGCAGGAGGCTGGCGGGCGCCTGGCCGCGCGGCAGCAAGGGCTGTTGTGCCCGGCGCAGCCTTGATGGCCGATAATCCCAGGGTTTTCCCTGAACCGTGACCATGGAGCTCCCGTGAGCGTCCCGACACCCCCGACCGCCTACGACCCCACCGCCAAGCAGAAGTCGCAGGCCAAGACCGCGCGCATCCCGATCAAGGTGGTGCCCGCCGAGGTGCTCAAGAAGCCCGACTGGATCCGCGTCAAGGCCGGCTCGCCCACCACGCGCTTCTACGAGATCAAGAAGATCCTGCGCGAGCACCGCCTGCACACCGTGTGCGAGGAGGCCTCCTGCCCGAACATCGGCGAGTGTTTCGGACAGGGCACCGCCACCTTCATGATCATGGGCGAC
>JBJTVI010000036.1:0-5383 GCA_046081145.1 Rubrivivax sp. | reverse complement strand
CAACCGCCAGCCCTGGATCGCCGACCTGCGCGAGGCCGGACGCATCCACCTGATCTGCGACGGCGAGCGGCTGCTGCCCGAGACCGACCCCTTCGGCCGCCAGATCCTGATCGGCTGCGGCGCCTTCCTCGAGCTCGCCGTGATCGCCGCCGCCCAGCGCGGCGTGTCGGTGAAGGTCGAGCTCTTTCCGGGCGGCGCCCCCGCCGACCAGGAACTGCCCAAGGGCAGCCGCGTGGCCACCCTGGTACTCGGTGAGCCGAGCAGCGCGCAACCGGATCCCTTGTTCCCCCAGATCGTGCGCCGCCACACGCGCAAGACCGCCTACGCGAACGACCGCGCCCTGCCCGAGGCGCTCGTGCGCGGCTGGGGCGAGACGGCCGAGCGCTTCGGCCTGCGCAGTGGCATGGTGGCCGGCGCCGCCGCCATGGACCCCATCCGCCGCATCACGCGCGAGGCCTACGAGATCGAGGCCATCACGGCGCGCACCTGGCTCGAGTCGGCGCGGCTGATGCGCATCGGGCCTGGCGACATCGCCGCCAACCCCGACGGCATCAGCCTGAACAGTCCGATGGTGCGCGCGCTCCACGAGGTCGGGGTCTTCGATCCGATGGAAGTCCCGGCACGCGGCAGCTCCTCGCTGCAGCGCGTGATGGACCGCTGGGTGCCCTTCGAGACCGCCAGCGGCTTCCTGTGGCTGGCCAGCCCCGACAACACCCGATCGACGCAGGTGGCCAGCGGCCGCGCCTATGTGCGCACGCACCTGCAGGCCACGGCCGCCGGCGCGGACATGCACCCGCTGTCGCAGGCGTTGCAGGAGTTCCCGGAGATGCGCGGCCCGCGCGAGGCGCTGCACCGCACCCTGGGCCTGAGCGCCGCGGGCGAAACGCTGCAGATGCTCTCGCGCACGGGCTTTGCCACCGAGCCGCGCGGTCCGAGCCCGCGCCGCAGCCTGGACTCGATGCTGCGCACCTGAGGCGGCCCAACCAGCTGCACATCCGGCCGCCCATGGACAGCGCGGCAGGCGTTGGCCACACTGCACCCATGCCCCGGCCATCCAGCCCCGCCAGCCCCCCGGCGCCAGAGTTCGCCCCGCCCACGGGTGCGGCGCTGGACGACTGGAACCTGCTGCGCTCCTTCATCGCCGTCTACGAGGTCGGCACCCTCACACAGGCCGCGTGCCTGCTGGGCGCGACGCAGCCGAGCCTGGGCCGGCATGTGCGCGAACTCGAGCGGGTGCTGGGTGAAGCGCTCTTCGTTCGGCGCCCCGGGCGGCTCGAGCCCACCGACCGTGGCCGCGCGCTCTACGCCGCCGCCGCGCCGATGAAAGCCTCGGCCCTGGAAGCCGGGCGGCTGCTGGTGCAGGCGGACCAACGCCCGGTGGGCACGGTGCGCGTGGCCGTCTCCGAGGTGTATGCGACGCATGTGGTGGCGCCCCTGGCCGCGCAGTGGCTGGCCGAGGAGCCCGGGCTCGAGATCGAGCTGTCGGTCTCCAACCGCAGCGACAACCTGCTGCGACGCGAGGCCGACATCGCGGTGCGCTTCTTCCGCCCCGAGCAGGACGACGTGATCGCGGTGCGCGTGGGCAAGACCGAGCTCGGGCTCTTTGCGCACGCGTCCTACCTCGAGCGCCATGGCGAGCCCGCCAGCTTCACCCTGCCCGAAGACGCCTTCGTCGCCGGTTTCGACCGCGAGGCCGCGCCCCTGGCGCCGCTGATCAAGGGGCCCGCGCCGAGCCATCCGATCCGCTTCCGGTTGCGCACCGATGCCATCCTGGCGCGCTACGCGGCCGTCGAGACGGGGCTGGGGGTGAGCGTCTACCTCACGGATGTGGCCGCCGAGCAGCCCGGACTGCGCCGCATCCTGCCCGACCGCTTCGGCCAGGAGCTCGAGGTGTGGCTGTGCGCGCACCCCGAGCTGCGCCGATCGGCGGCGATGCGCTTCGTGTGGGCCCGGCTGGAGCAGGCGCTGCGGCAACGGCTGGGGGAGGTGCCGGCGGTGACGGCAGCCGGGTCGGGCTGAGCACGTTGCCTCCTGGGGGGGCGAGCATGCCCACCCGCCACTGCCCCTCGACCTTGGCTGTACAATTTCAAGCTGACATATTGAATTTGTACAACATGATCTCGCGGCGCGCCGAGCACACCCTGAGCCAGCTCGCTTCGGGCTTTCCCATCGTGGCCATCACCGGCCCACGCCAGTCGGGCAAGACGACGCTCGCGCGTGGAGCCTTCCCGCACCTGCCCTACGTCAACCTGGAGGATCCGGACACCCGTGCCCTCGCGTCCGAAGACCCTCGTCGCTTCCTGGCCAGGCTTGCCGATGGCGCGGTGCTCGACGAGGTGCAAAGGGTGCCGCAGCTGATGTCCTACCTGCTGGGCGTGGCCGATGCCTCACCGGCCATGGGGCGCTGGGTGCTCACGGGTTCGCAGCAGTTCGGGCTGATGGGTGGCATCACGCAGTCGCTGGCCGGCCGCGTGGGGATGCTCACCCTGCTTGGTCTGGCCAACGGCGAGCTTGCTGAGCGTCGCGACTCGCTGGAGGAGCGCCTGTGGCGGGGCGGTTACCCCGCCCTGCATGCGCGCGGTCGCAGCCTGCAGCCCGAGCATTGGTTCGCAGCCTACGTGGCCACCTACCTCGAGCGCGACGTGCGACTCCTGCTCAATGTGAGCAACCTCCTGACTTTCCAGCGTTTCGTCGCGATGTGCGCGGCGCGCAGCGGCCAACTGCTCAACCTCAACAGCCTGGCCAGCGACTGCGGCATCAGCCAGCCCACCGCGCGCCAGTGGCTGACGGTGCTGCAGGCCAACCACCTCGTGGCGCTGCTGCCGCCTTACCACCGCAACTTCGGCAAGCGCCTGGTCAAGACGCCCAAGCTCTACTTCCTCGATACCGGGCTGCTGTGCTGGCTCCTGCGCATCGGCTCGCCCTCGGAGCTGCAGATCCACGCGGTGCGCGGCGCCATCTTCGAAACCTGGGTGGTGAGCGAAACCCTGAAGCACCGACTCAACCTCGGCTTGCCCGCTGACCTGTACTTCTGGCGGGACAACCACGGTCTGGAGGTCGATCTGGTCTTCGAGCACGGCCGGCAGCTGCACAGCGTGGAGTGCAAGTCCGGCACCACGTACGCGTCGGACTGGTCCGACGCGGCGCGCCGCTGGCGCCGGGCCGCCGGGCCGGCAGCGGCAGACACGGTACTCGTGTACGGAGGTGAAAGCGACTTCGCGCGGGAGGACCACCGCGTGATCAGCTGGCGCCGCGTCGGGCAGACCGACCTACCCGGAGACACTCGATGAGCCACGAGCCCTGGCCACTGGGCACCGGCGCCCTGCGCGAAGCCATCCGCGCCCGCACGCGCCCACCCGAGCCCGAGCTGCTGCCCGATCTGCTGCAGCAGGCCACGCTCACGCCCGAGCAGGGCGCCACCGCGCAGGCCCTCGCCCTGCAGCTCGCCCGCGGCGTGCGCACGCGCAGCCGCGACCCCGGCAAGGCCAGGCTCGTGCAAGGCCTGCTGCAGGAGTTCGCGCTCAGCTCGCAAGAGGGCGTGGCGCTGATGTGCCTGGCCGAGGCCTTGCTGCGCATCCCGGACAACGCCACGCGCGACGCGCTCATCCGCGACAAGATCGGCGACGGCGAGTGGGAGGCCCACGTCGGGCGCAGTTCCTCGCTCTTCGTCAATGCCGCGGCCTGGGGCCTGCTGCTCACGGGCAAGCTCGTGTCCACGCACAGCGCCGCGGGCATGGCCGCCACGCTCAAGCGCACGCTCGCGCGCGGCGGCGAGCCCCTGATCCGCAAGGGCGTAGACATCGCGATGCGCCTGATGGGCCAGCAGTTCGTCACCGGCGAGACGATTGCGCAGGCCCTGGCGCACGCCCGCCCGCGCGAGGCGCAGGGCTTTCGCTACTCCTATGACATGCTGGGCGAGGCCGCGCTCACGCGCGCCGACGCCGAGCGTTACTGCGGGGCCTACGAGCAGGCCATCCACGCCATCGGCCAGGCCGCGCAGGGCCGCGGCCTCATCGACGGCCCGGGCATCTCCATCAAGCTCTCGGCGCTGCACCCGCGCTACACGCGTGCGCAGGCCGCCCGCGTGATGGCCGAGCTCTACCCCCGCGTGCGGGGCCTGGCGAGCCTGGCGCGCCAGCACGACATCGGGCTGTCCATCGACGCGGAGGAATCCGAGCGGCTGGATCTCTCGCTCGAGCTCATCGAGCGGCTGTGCGCGGACCCGGCCCTGGCCGGCTGGAACGGCATCGGCGTGGTCATCCAGGCCTATCAGAAACGCTGCCCGGCCGTGATCGACTGGCTCATCGACCTGGCCGGGCGCAGCAGCCGCCGCCTGATGGTGCGCCTCGTGAAGGGCGCCTACTGGGATGCCGAGATCAAGCGCGCGCAGCTCGATGGTCTGGAAGGCTACCCCGTCTACACCCGCAAGGTGCACACCGACGTGGCGTACCTGGCCTGCGCGCGCAAGCTGCTGGCCGCGCCGCAGGCCGTCTTTCCCCAGTTCGCCACGCACAACGCGCACACGCTGGCGGCCGTGGTGGCCATGGCCGGGCCCGACTACACCCCCACCCAGTACGAGTTCCAGTGCCTGCACGGCATGGGCGAGCCACTGTACGAGCAGCTGGTGGGCGGCGCCTCGGCGGGGCTGCCCGCACGCCCCTGCAGCCTCTACGCCCCAGTGGGCACGCACGAGACGCTGCTGGCCTACCTCGTGCGCCGGCTGCTCGAGAACGGCTCCAACACCTCCTTCGTCAACCGCATCGCCGACCCCGACTTGCCACTGGAGACACTGGTGCGCGATCCGGGCGAGCAGGTGCGGGCCGAGGCCGCCGCGGCGCAAGGCCCGGTGGGCGCGCCGCACCCGGCCATCGCGCTGCCGCACGCGCTCTACGCGCCGGCGCGGGCCCACGCCTGCGGCGTCGACCTCGCCGACGAGCGAACGCTGGCCGCGCTCGCGCAAGCCTTCCGCGGCGATGCCACACGCACCTGGCAGGCCGAGCCCCTGCTCGCGCGCGGCGGCGCCGCGGGTCCCTGGCTCGACCTCCGCAACCCGGCCGACCACGCCGACGTCGTCGGGCGCGTACGCGAGGCCACGGTGGCCGACGTGCAGGCGGCCGTCACGGCCGCCACGCTGGGTGCGGCCAGCTGGGCCGCCACCCCGGCGCGCGAGCGCGCCGCGCGGCTCGACGCCGCCGCCAATGCGCTGGAGGCGCAGGCGCTGGCACTCGTGCCGCTGCTCGTGCGCGAGGCCGGCAAGACCTGCGCCAACGCGGTGGCCGAAGTGCGCGAGGCGGTCGACTTCCTGCGCTACTACGCCGACGAAGCCGAGATGGCTGGCGACGCCGCCATGCAAGGCCGTGGCGTGTTCGTGTGCATCTCGCAC
>JBJTVI010000035.1:0-3024 GCA_046081145.1 Rubrivivax sp. | reverse complement strand
GCATCCAGCTCTACCTCACGCTCGACGCGGTGGGCGCCGAGGTGCCGGAGGCCTTAAAGCACCACGACTTGGGCGACATCCTGGGCTGCGAAGGCACGCTCTTTCGTACGCGCACGGGCGAGCTCAGCATCAAGGCCACGCGCGTGCGGCTGCTCACCAAGAGCCTGCGCCCGCTGCCCGACAAGTTCCACGGCATGGCCGACCAGGAGCAGAAGTACCGCCAGCGCTACGTCGACCTCATCACCGACGAGCATGCGCGCGCGCGCTTCGTGGCGCGCAGCAAGGCCGTGAGCGCGATCCGCCAGTTCATGGTCGGGCACGGCTTTCTCGAGGTGGAAACGCCGATGCTGCACCCGATCCCGGGCGGGGCCAACGCCAAGCCCTTCGTCACGCACCACAACGCCCTGGACCAGGAGATGTTCCTGCGCATCGCGCCGGAGCTCTACCTCAAGCGGCTGGTGGTGGGCGGCTTCGAGCGCGTGTTCGAGATCAACCGCAACTTCCGCAACGAAGGCATCTCGGTCCGGCACAACCCGGAGTTCACGATGATGGAGTTCTATGCGGCCTACTGGAACCACCACGACCTGATGGACTTCACCGAGCAGGTGCTGCGCGACGCGGCGCGGCGCGCCACAGGCTCGGCCACGCTCAGCTACGGCGGGCGCGAGGTGGACCTGGAGCAGCCCTTTGCCCGGCTGACGGTGACCGACGCACTGATCCGCCACGCCGGGCTCGGCGCCGAGGAGGCGCGCGATGCGGCCACGCTGCACGCGCGGCTTAAGGCGCTGGGCGAGGAGCCGCCCGCGCACTGGACGCTGGCCGAGCTGCAGTTCGGCCTGTTCGAGGCGGCGGTGGAGCACCTGCTGTGGCAGCCCACCTTCATCGTCGACTACCCGGTGGAAGTCTCGCCGCTGGCGCGCGCCTCGGACAAGGACCCCTCCATCACCGAGCGTTTCGAGCTCTTCGTCACGGGGCGCGAGCTGGCCAACGGCTTCTCCGAGCTCAACGATGCCGAGGACCAGGCCGCGCGCTTTGCCATGCAGGCGCGCAACAAGGAGGCGGGCGACGAGGAGGCGATGTACTACGACGCCGACTTCATCCGGGCGCTGGAGGTGGGCATGCCACCCACCGGCGGCTGCGGCATCGGCATCGACCGCCTGGTGATGCTGCTCACCGACAGCCCGAGCATCCGCGACGTGATCCTCTTTCCCGCCTTGCGGCGGGAGGGCTGAACCCGCCCGCAGGAAAGCACCCGCGCGCCCGGGGTGCTGCGCGCAGGCCCCGCTCAGCGGTGCCGGAAGGCGGGCTTGCGCTTGGCCAGGAAGGCGTCCATGCCTTCCTTCTGGTCTTCGGTGGCAAACAGGCGATGGAAGGCCTGGCGCTCGTAGACCATGCCTTCGGTCAGCGGGCCCTCGAAGGCGCGGCTCACGCAATCCTTGGCTGCGAGGATGCTCGGCAAGCCGAGCTGGCAGATGCCCTCGGCAATGGCCAGCACCTCCTCCAGCAGCCGCTCGGCCGGCACGACGCGCGAGACGAGCCCGGCACGCTCGGCCTCGGCGGCATCCATCATGCGGCCGGTGAGCACCATGTCCATGGCCTTGCTCTTGCCCACCGCACGCGGCAGGCGCTGCGTGCCGCCGGCCCCGGGAATGATGCCGATCTTGATCTCGGGCTGGCCGAAGCGGGCGGTGTCGGCCGCGACGATGAAGTCGCACATCATGGCCAGCTCGCAGCCGCCCCCGAGCGCAAAGCCGGCCACGGCGGCGATCACGGGCTTCTTCACGCGCAGCATCGTCTCCCAGTTGCGGGTGATGAAGCCGCTCAAGACCACCTCGCGGTACTCGAGCCGGGCCATCGCCGAGATGTCCGCGCCTGCGGCAAAGGCCTTCTCGCTGCCCGTGACGACGATGCAGCCAATGGCATCGTCGGCATCGAAGGCCAGCAGCGCCGCGCCGAGTTCGTCCATCAGCGCATCGTTGAGCGCGTTGAGCGCCTTGGGCCGGTTGAGCGTGATGAGGCCGGTGCGGTGGGTGCCCTCACCGCGGGTCTCGACGAGGATGTTGGCGTGCGTCATGGGTGAAGGGGCTTGGGACGATGGGGGCCGTGAGGGCAAGGGAGCCCACTATATCGGCGAGCCGCGCCTCAAGGCCCGGCCTGCTGGGGCAGCCGCTGCAGCATCAGGTCGGCGTAGGTCTGCGCATCCTGGCGGATGAGGATGCGTACGGGCAGGTACTGCAGCGTCGGTGCGAACCAGGCCTCGATGGCGAGTTCGCCGGGCTTCCAGTTCTCCCGGCGCGGCTTGACCCAGTAGGTGGGGATGCGCCCGGCGGGCGTGTCGAGCGTCTCCTCGCCCATCACGTCGTAGGTCCACACGTCCACCCGGTGCGGCAGCGCCAGGGGAAGCAGCACGGCGCCGCCCGTGCGCAAGTGCTGAGGCTGCGTGGTGAAGAGCCAGGTGAGCTGCACGAACTGGCTGGCGGTGTCCTGCACCCCGGCCAGCGTGGGCACCGCCTTGGGGCCCTGCAGCACGATGCGCTCGCGCTCGAAGGCCACCGACTTGCGCCGCGTGGCGGCCAGCGGCACACGCGTCTCCTCCTCGTAGCGGGTGGGCCTGAGGCCCTGATCGGTGAGCTCGCCCTCGCTGGACATGCGCCGGCGCACCAGCGGCGCAAAGCTCGGCCCGATGGCCACATCCAGGTGCACCTGGTAGCGGCCGCCCTGGCGCAACCACTCCACGCGCGCGCTGCCTTCCACCGGGCCCCGGAAGTCGCCCGTGAGCGAGTAGCTCAGCCGGGTGGAGGGCGGCCACTCGAAGGGCTTGCCGGGTGCTCCGCCCGGTGCGGCGGGCGCGCCCGAAGGGGCGGTGGCCACGGCAGGCGGCGCGGGAGCCGGCGCAGGAGCGGGCACGGCCGCCAGCGGCGTTGGTGCGCTCGTATCGGGCGCTGGCGCATCCGCCGCAGCGGGAGGCGGCGCCGAAGGTGCCCCCGAGGCCGGGCCGGAAAGCGCCGCCACCGCCACTGCCGG
>JBJTVI010000034.1:0-13878 GCA_046081145.1 Rubrivivax sp. | reverse complement strand
CCACCTGCCCCGTGGGCGCGATCACCCACGACTCGCGCAACTACGTGGTGGACGCGGCCAAGTGCAACTTCTGCATGGCCTGCGTGCCGCCCTGCCCCACGGGCTCGATCGACAACTGGCGCACGATGCCGGTGGTGCGCGCCTACAGCGTGGACGAGCAGCTGCTGTGGGACGAGCTGCCGGGTGAGCTGAGCGCCGAAGAGCTGGCCGCAGCCGGTGTGGCCAGCGATGCCGCCCCGGCCGCCGAGCCGGTGGCGCCCGCGCTGCCCGCTGCCGCCACGGGCGAAGCCGCCTTCTCGAGCGCGCAGTACGGCGCCACGCTGCCGCCGTGGTCGGCCGCGCATGCCTACACGAACCTCTACGGCCCGAAGGCCGCGGAGAAGACGATCACCGCCACCTGCACCGGCAACGTGCGCGTGACCGAAGTGGGCAAGGACTACGACACGCACCACATCGTGCTGGACTTCGGCGCCATGCCCTTCCCCGTGCTCGAAGGCCAGTCGATCGGCATCGTGCCCCCGGGCACGGACGCCAACGGCCGCGCCCACCACCCGCGCCAGTACTCGATCGCCAGCCCGCGCAACGGCGAGCGAGCGGGCTACAACAACCTCTCGCTGACCATCAAGCGCGTGCTGGAAGACCACCAGGGCAACCCGGTGCGCGGCGTGGGCAGCAACTACATGTGCGACCTGAATGTGGGCGACAAGGTGCAGGTGATCGGGCCCTTCGGCTCGAGCTTCCTGATGCCCAACCACCCCAGGAGCCACATCGTCATGATCTGCACCGGCACGGGCAGCGCCCCGATGCGGGCCATGACGGAATGGCGGCGCCGGCTGCGCGCCAGCGGCAAGTTCGAAGGCGGCAAGCTCATGCTCTTCTTCGGTGCCCGCACGAAGGAGGAGCTGCCCTACTTCGGCCCGCTGCAGAACCTGCCGCACGACTTCATCGACATCCACTTCGCCTTCTCGCGTACGCCGGGCCAGCCCAAGAAGTACGTGCAGGACGCCATGCGCGAGCGCGCGGCCGACCTGGCCAGGCTGCTGGCCGACCCGCACGCGTACTTCTACGTGTGCGGCCTGAAGTCGATGGAAGAAGGCGTGGTGCTGGCGCTGCGCGACATCGCCAAGCAGGCCCAGCTTGACTGGGACACGGTGGGCGCCTCGCTCAAGAGCGAGGGGCGGCTGCACCTCGAGACGTATTGAGCGTCTTGGGCTGAATCGATTCGGTAAGCTTTCAGATGAGCGATTTCCAGACCCTGACCGTCACCACGCGCGCCCCCGGCGTGGCGCAGGTGACGATGGCGCGCGAGGCGGTTTTCAACG
The DNA here is from genome assembly GCA_046081145.1 of Rubrivivax sp. Classification (GTDB taxonomy): domain Bacteria; phylum Pseudomonadota; class Gammaproteobacteria; order Burkholderiales; family Burkholderiaceae_C; genus Rubrivivax. The sequence continues at coordinate 12,556 of JBJTVI010000034.1, read as the reverse complement.
CCTTCGACGAGGCGATGATCGACGAGCTCGACCGCGCCTTCGCGCAGCTCGTCGCCGACCCGATCGTGCGCGTGATCGTGCTCGCCGGCGCGGGCCGGCACTTCAGTGCCGGGGCCGACTTGCAATGGATGCAACGCGCCAGCCAGGCGTCGCGCGAGTGGAACCTGCAGGACGCGCGGCGCTTTGCGGGGATGCTGTCTCGCATTGAGGCCTGCCCCAAGCCCGTGGTGGCGCGCGTGCAAGGCGCAGCCCTCGGGGGCGGCGTGGGGCTGACCTGCGCCTGCGACGTGGCGGTGGCCGCCGAGGGCGCGAGCTTCTCGGTGAGCGAGGCCAAGTTCGGCATCCTGCCCGCTGTCATCGGCCCGTACGTGACCAACGCGGTGGGCAAGCGCCAGGCGCGACGCCTGGCGCTCACCACCACGCGCATCGACGCACAGGAGGCGCTGCGCATCGGGCTCGTGCAGCAGGTGGTGGCCCCCGAGGCGCTGGACGCCGCGGCGGACGCCGTGGTGAAGGATCTCCTCGTGGGCGGCCCGGCCGCGCAGCGCGAGATCAAGGCGCTCTTTGCGCAGCTCGAGGTGGGGCCGATCACGCCGGAGGTGATCGAGCTCACCGCCCAGACCATCAGCCGCGTGCGCGGCACCGACGAGGCGCGCGAGGGTTTCGACGCCTTCCTGGCCAAGCGGCCCGCCAACTGGATTCCGAGATGAACGGCACTTCGCTTTCCGGCGCCCCGGTTCTCGTCGTGGGGGCCGGCATCATGGGGGCGGGCATCGCCCAGGTGGCGGCGCAGGCCGGGCACCGCGTCTTCCTGCACGATGCGCGCGCAGGCGCCGCCGCCGAGGCCAAGACGCGCCTGGCCACGAGCCTGCAGGCCCTGGTGGCCAAGGGCCGGTTGAGCGAGGAATCGGTGCAGGCGGCCCTTGCGCGCATCGAGCCGATCGAGGCGCTCGCTGGCGCCGCCGAGGCCCGGCTCGTGGTGGAGGCGATCGTCGAGAACCTGGCGGCCAAGGGCGCCCTCTTTGCCGAGCTCGAGGCCGTGGTGGGCTAGGAGGCGGTGCTGGCCACCAACACCTCCTCCATCTCGGTGACGGCCATCGCCAACTGCCTGAAGCGCCCGCAGCGCCTGGTGGGCATGCACTTCTTCAACCCCGTGCCGCTGATGAAGCTGGTGGAGGTGGTGTCGGGGCTGCAGACCGACTGCGCGGTGGCCGAGGCCATCTTCGCCCTCTCCAAGGCCTGGGGCAAGGTGCCGGTGCACGCCACCTCCACGCCGGGCTTCATCGTCAACCGCATTGCGCGGCCCTACTACGCCGAGACGCTGGCGCTGCTGCTCGAGCGCGCCGCCACGCCGCAGGTGCTCGACGCCTGCCTGCGCGCCGTGGGCTTTCGCATGGGCCCGTGCGAGCTGATGGACCTGATCGGCCACGACACCAACTTCGCGGTGACGAACTCGGTGTACGAGGCCAACTTCCAGGACAAGCGCTTCCTGCCCTCGCTCGTGCAGCGCGAGATGGTGGCCGGCGGGCTGCTCGGCCGTAAGAGCGGCCAAGGCTTCTACGCCTATCCCGCCGGCGTGCCGGCGCTGCCAGTGGCCGTGCACGAGGCACCGGCCACGGCGCGCGAGGTGGTGGTGCACGGCAGCGGCCCGGTGGCCGACTGGCTCGAGCAGGCTGCCACGGCGGCGCTCGCTCCGCAGGGCTGGGGGCCAGCGCGTGTTCAAGACAGCGCCTGGACGGGCCTGGCCATCGATGGCGCGCGGCTCGTGCTCACCGACGGCCGCCCGGCTCGCGTGGTGGCGCAGGCGCTGGGGGTGGCCGACGTGGCGGTGTTCGACCGTCCGCTCGCACTGCCAGGGGCGCCGGGCACGGCGCTGGCCTACTCGGTCGCACCCCAAGCCGATTCCACATGGGCCTCGCAGGCCGCGGCGTGGCTGGCCGCGCTCGGCCTGGCACCGCTGCCCCTGGCCGATGCCCCGGGGCTCGCCGTGGCGCGCACGGTGGCGATGCTGATCAACGAGGCGGCTGACGCGGTGCTGCAGGGCGTGTGCAGCCCCGAGGGTGCGGACGCCGCGATGAAGCTCGGCGTGAACTACCCGGCCGGGCCCTTCGAGTGGCTGGCCGGCTGGAGCGTGGCGGGCGTCGTGGGCGTGCTCGAGGCGCTGGACGCCGAGTACCGCGGCGAGCGCTACCGCGTGAGCCCGTGGCTGCGGCGGGCGCAGGTGGCCTCCGCGCCCTGACCGAACCCGCGGCACGCTCCTCAATCGCCGCCGGGGCACCAGCGCCACACTCGCAACCCTTACCGAACGAACAAAGTCCGGAGTTCCATATGACCCACGCCTACATCTGCGACGCCCTGCGCACCCCGATCGGCCGCTACGGCGGCGCGCTCTCTTCGGTGCGCACCGACGATCTCGGCGCCGTGCCGCTGCGCGCGCTCATGGCGCGCCACCCCAACCTCGACTGGGCTGCGGTGGCCGACGTGATCTACGGCTGCGCCAACCAGGCCGGCGAAGACAACCGCAACGTGGCCCACATGGCCTCGCTGCTGGCTGGGCTGCCGAAGGAAGTGCCTGGCTCCACCGTGAACCGCCTGTGCGGCTCCGGGATGGACGCCGTGGGTACGGCCGCGCGCGCCATCAAGGCGGGCGAGGCCGAGCTCATGATCGCCGGCGGCGTGGAGAGCATGAGCCGCGCCCCTTTCGTGATGCCCAAGGCCGAGAGCGCCTTCAGCCGCGCCAACGCGATCTACGACACCACCATCGGCTGGCGCTTCGTCAACCCCGCCATGAAGGCAGCTTACGGCGTGGACTCCATGCCCGAGACGGCCGAGAACGTGGCGGTGGATTTCAGGATCGAGCGCGAGGCCCAGGACCGCATGGCGCTGGCCTCCCAGCTCAAGGCCGTGGCGGCGCAGAAGGCCGGCTTCTTCGACGGCGAGATCACGCCCGTGACGATCCCGCAGAAGAAAGGCGAGGCCATCTTCGTGACGAAGGACGAGCACCCGCGCGAAACCTCGCTGGAGGCGCTGGCCAGGCTCAAGGGCGTGGTGCGCCCTGACGGCTCGGTGACGGCGGGCAACGCCAGCGGCGTCAACGACGGCGCCTGCGCGATGCTGCTGGCAGGCGAGGCGGCCCTCGCCCGCCACGGCCTCACCCCGCGCGGCCGCGTGGTGGGCATGGCCACCGCCGGCGTGGCCCCGCGCATCATGGGCATCGGCCCGGCGCCGGCCACGCGCAAGGTGCTGGCACTCACGGGATTGACACTGGCGCAGATCGACGTGATCGAGCTCAACGAGGCCTTCGCCGCGCAGGGCCTGGCCGTGCTGCGCGACCTGGGCCTGGCTGACGACGACCCGCGCGTGAACCCCAACGGCGGCGCCATCGCCCTGGGCCACCCCCTGGGCATGAGCGGCGCGCGCCTCGTGACCACCGCCATCAACCAGCTGCACCGCAGCGGCGGCCGCTACGCGCTGTGCACGATGTGCATCGGCGTGGGGCAGGGGATCGCGATGGTGGTGGAGCGGGTGTAGGGCGAAAGCGCCCGGGGCGCTGGCCTGCGGTTGCTGCCGGAATCCAGCCATGCGCCCCTCCCTGGCCCTGTGTGCCCACCGCAGCGCGGTGCTTGCGTTGGCGGCTGCTCGCGGCGCGACCCGGGTCTGCGTCTTCGGCTCGGCTGCACGCGGCGACGACCACGAGGGAAGCGACCTGGATCTCCTGGTCGATCTCCCGGCAGGCACGTCTTTGCTGGCGGTCGTGGAGCTTCAGCAAGCGCTGGCCGATGCGCTGGGCGTCCCGGTCGACATGTGCACCGAGCGTGAACTCGACCCCGTCCTGAGGCCACAGATCCTCACGCAAACACGCGCTCTATGACCGAGACGAGCTGCACCTGGGGCAGATCCTGGAGGCGATTTCTGCCGTCGAGGAGTTCACCGAAACAGGTCGCTGAGGGTTCATGCACGACCGATAGACCCAGAGCGCCGTGATCCGGCAGCTCGAGATCATCGGCGAGGCCGTCAAGCGCCTGAGCCCGCATCTGACGACGATCCAGACCACCGTGCCCTGGAGGCAGATCGCCGGCGCGCGCGACAGGCTGATTCATGGCTACTTCAGCATCGACCTCGATGCCGTCTGGTCCATGGTGGAGCAGGATCTCCCGGACTTTCGGTCAAGCGTAGAGAGAATCAGGTCAACGCGAAGCGCTGCATCCACGCATCCGGATCCGGATCCCAGCCCTTGAGCTGGCGGAAACCGGCGCCATAGCTGCCGGCAAAGCTATGCAGCATGCGCAGGGGCCAGCCCCTCAGGGCTGCAGCCCCAGTGCCGCCCAACGCCCCTGGCGAACCGCCTGCTCCAACCCCTGCGCGGCCTGCATGGCCGCGGCGCGCTCCGGTGGAGAGAGCACGGCAAAGCTCTCCGCGCACAGCCGCGCCGTCGCGCAGCGGAACAGGCGAGGCAGCGAGGCCTCGTTGCGATCACCCGTGAGCGCCCGGTAGGCCTCATCGCGCACCAGGCGCAGTTGAAGGGGCGACAGCGGCGGGCCGCCCTCCAGCCGTGCCGGCACTTCCTTTTCGAGCCAGCGGTCCACCCCCAGGGGATGGTCTGCCGGCGCGGCCAGCACCTGCCGCGCCGCCTGGCGAAAGTCGGGCGAGCCCGCGGGCGAAACGCTCAGGCGCATCGAGGCCGACTGCATGGCCACCGGCGCCTGCTCGTTGGCCGCGAGGAAGGCGGCCGTGTCGCCGGTACGACACACGCGTGTGAACTCCGCGTGCGCGGACTGGGCCTGCACGGCGACGCGTGCCATGTCGGCACGCGGGTCATTGGCGAAGCGCACCTGTGCGGCCAGGCTCGACGCACCGGCGGTGGAGGTGTCGGTGGCGAGGGTCTGGCACATGCCAGCCACCACGGCACCGATGGCGCGCACCTCGGGGTTGGCCGATCGCAGGCTCTCGTCATAGAGCCGTTGCAGCAGGCCCGTGGGGCCCAGGCTCGACCAGGCCGGCTGTGCGGCCGCCTGGGCCTGCCCGCCGCGCGGGCGCTCAGGCGGTGCAGCGCTGCTCCGGCCCGAGGTGGCCGCCGGCGGGGCGGGGTCGCGCTTGGCGACCACGACCTTGGGCGGGGTGGCCATCGGCGTGGATGAACCCACGAAGGTCCAGTTCTGCAGGCCGTAGAGGGTCACCGCCACCAGGACGACGGCGCCGACGACTCCAAACGCGACCCGGGATTCAGCGGTCATGGCAGACCTCCGGTCCACACGAAGTGCGGGGCAGTGGATCCTAACGAGATGCTGACGGCCGTGGGCACCCGAAGGCACCTTGGGGCGTGAATACTGCGCGAAACAGCTGATTCCCGGCGCTTGCGTGGCCTTCCCGAGGGATCGGCGATGGGCGCCTGCCAGCGGCGGCGGCCGGCCTGGGCTTCGCACGAGGACATCAGGCAGCGTACTTCTGCCGCACCGGCTCCTTCACCCGAAACCACGCCGCATACATCGCCGGCAGCGACAGCAGCGTGAGCGCGGTGGCCACGACGAGGCCGCCCATGATGGCCACGGCCATCGGGCCCCAGAAGACGCTGCGCGTGAGCGGGATCATCGCCAGCACCGCGGCGGCGGCCGTGAGCACGATGGGCCGAAAGCGCCGCACCGCAGCCTCGACCACGGCATCCCAGGCCGCCACGCCGCGCGCGCGGTCCTGCTCGATCTGGTCGATGAGGATCACCGAGTTGCGCATGATCATGCCCATTAGGGCGATCACGCCCAGCAGCGCCACGAAGCCGAAGGGCCGGTCGAAGATGAGGAGCGCCGCGGCCACGCCAGCCACGCCCATCGGCCCCGTGAGAAACACCAGCATCGCGCGCGAGAAGCTCTGCAGCTGCAGCATCAGCAGCGTGAAGATGATGAAGAGCATCACCGGCACGCCGGCGGCGATCGAGCCCTGGCCCTTCTGGCTCTCGGCCTGTGCACCCGCGATCTCGATGCCGTAGCCCGCGGGCATCTTGGCCTGCAGCGCCTGCAGCGCGGGCCACAGCTGCTTGGTCACCGTCGGCCCCTGCAGGCCTTCGGCCACATCGCCTTGCACCGTCACGGCGTACTGGCGGCCCTCGCGCCACATCACGCCGGACTCCCAATCGAGCCGCACCCGCGCCACCTGCGACAGCGGGATGGTGCGCCCCGAGGCGGTGGGCAGGTAGGCGTTGCCGAGGTCGGTGATGGCATCGCGCTCGCTGCGCGGCTGGCGCAGCACGATGTCCACGAGCTTGTCGCCCTCGCGGTACTGGCCCACCGTCACGCCCGACAGCAGCGTGCGCGAAGCCTGCGCGATGGACTGGCTCGTCACCCCGAGCGCTCGCGCCTTGTCCTGGTCCACCTCCAGGCGCAGCACCTTCACGCGCTCGTTCCAGTTGTCGTTCACGCCGCGCATGGCAGCGTGGGCGCGCAGCACTTCCTTGGCCTCGTCGGCCCACTGGCGCACCACCGCCGCATCGGGCCCGGCCACGCGGAACTGGACCGGATAGGGCACCGGCGGCCCGTTGGGCAGCAGCTTCACGCGCGCGCGGGCCTCGGGGAACTCGCTGGCCATGAGCGTGGGCAGGCGCTTGCGCAGTTCTTCGCGGGCTTTCAGGTCTTTGGGCACGAGGATGGACTGCGAGACGTTGCCCTGCGGAAAGATGTTGTCCAGCGGCAAATAGAAGCGCGGCACGCCTGCGCCCACCCAGGTCGTCACGGTGTCCAGCCCGGGCTCCTTCATCAGCCGCGCCTCGAAGCGGCGTGCCAGCGCTTCGCTCTCGCGCACCGTGGAGCCCTCGGGCAGCCACAGGTCCACGAGGATCTCCGGGCGGCTGGAGTCGGGGAAGAACTGCTGCTGCACGCGGCCCATCCCAGCCAGGCCCGCGGCGAAGATCGCGAGCGTGGCGAGGATGGTGAGCCAGCGGTGGCGCACGCAGGCGTCCACCAGGCGGCGAAAGCGGCTGTAGAAGGGCGTGTCGAAGAGTTCGTGCGCCTGCCCTTCCCCCTGCCCTTGCACGCGCGGCCGGTTGTGCAGCAGCGCCGCGCCCATCCACGGCACGAAGTACACCGACACCACCCAGGAGATGACGAGCGCGGCCGAGGTGACCGCAAAGATCGCGAAGGTGTACTCCCCCGTCACGGATTTCGCCAGGCCGATGGGCAGGAAGCCGGCGGCCGTGATGAGCGTGCCGGTGAGCATCGGCATGGAGGTGACGTCGTAGGCGTAGGTGGCGGCGTAGACCTTGTCGTGCCCCTCCTCGAGCTTGCGCACCATCATCTCCACCGCGATGATGGCGTCGTCCACCAGCAGGCCCAGCGCGATGATCAGCGAGCCCAGCGAAATCTTGTGCAGGCCCACGCCCCAGTAGTACATCGTCACGAAGGTGATGGCCAGCACCAGCGGGATGGTGAGCGCCACCACCATGCCCGGCCAGATGTCGATGCGCAGCGGCTTGGTGTGCAGCCCCAGGCTGATGAAGCTCACCGCCAGCACCACCGCGATGGCCTCCAGCAGCACGCGCACGAACTCGCCCACCGAGCGCGAGACGGCCTGCGGCTGGTCCTGCACCTGCTCGAGCGTGATCCCCGCGGGCAGCGCCTGGCGGATCGAGGCGATCTCGGTGCGCAGCCGCTTGCCCAGGGCGATGATGTCCCCGCCACGGGCCATCGACACGCCCACCGCCACCACCTGCTTGCCCTGGTGGCGCACGAGCACCTGCGGGGGATCGGCCACGCCGCGGCGCACCTCGGCGATCTGGCCGAGCTGGATCTGACTGGCCGCGCCCGTGGCGGGGTTGACGCCGCGAATGGGCATGCGGCGCAGTTCTTCGACGGAGCCAAAGGCCCCGGGCACGCGCACCTGAAGGTTCTGCGCACCCGCGTCGAGCACGCCCGCGCCCTCCACGGCGTTCTGGGCGGCAAGCTGGCCAAGCACCTGGTTCAGGTCCAGGCCGAGCTGGGCCAGGCGCTTTTGCGAGATCTCGATGAAGACCTTCTCGGGCTGCACGCCGAAGAGCTCCACCTTGGCCACGTCGGGCACGCGCAGCAGGCGTGCCCGCACGTCCTCGGCGAAGACGCGCAGTTCCTCTTCGCTGAAGCCGTCGGCCGACAACGCCACGATGGAGCCATAGACATCGCCGAAATCGTCGTTGTAGAAGGGGCCGATGACCCCTTGCGGCAGCGTGCCGCGGCCGTCGTTCAGGCGCTTGCGCACCTGGTACCACACGCCCGAGACTTCCTTGGGCGGCGAGCTGTCCTTGAGTTGCAAGAGCGTCACCGACTCGCCCGGCTTGGTGTAGCTGCGGATGACGTCGGCGTAGGGTACCTCCTGGGCCAGGCGCTCGATGCGGTCGGTCACCTGATCGGCCATCTGCTGGGCACTCGCGCCCGGCCAGAAGGCCTGCACCACCATGATGCGGAAGGTGAAAGGCGGGTCCTCGTCCTGGCCGAGCTGGAAGTAGGCCGCGGCGCCCAGCACCAGCAGCACCACCATCAGGTAGCGCGTGAGCGCCGGGTGCTCGAGCGCCCAGCGGGAGATGTTGAAGCGCGAGCTGCGGTGAGCGGGCGCGGAGGGGGAGCTCGGGGCGCTCACGGGGCGGCCTTCGTGGCGGGAGCGACGGGGGTGGCGGTCCCGCCTGCTGCCGTGCCCGGTCCACTGCCCGCTCCTTTGCCCGCTCCTTTGCCCGCCGGTGTGCTCGCTGCAGCGGTGCCCCCTCCCGCCTTGGGCGCCGCACCGGGCTCGACGTAAAGGGTGACCTTCTGGCCCGGCGTGAGCGTATGCACGCCGGCCGTCACCACCGTCTCGCCGCGCTGCAGGCCGGCGGCCACTGCCAGGCGGTTGCCGTCGGCGCCGGCCACCGTCACGGCGCGCGGCTGCACCACCATCTGCGTCCGGTCGAGCACCCACACGGTGGAGGCGCCGCGCTGTTCGAAGACGGCGGACAGGGGCAGCGTGAAAACTGAAGGGGGCCGGCCGGCCGCGTTGCCCGGTTCAGTCCCCGGCACGAGGACGGTGGCCGTCTGCCCCAGGCGCACGGGCGCACGGCCGAGATCGGCCTTGACGAGGAAGGTGCGGGTGGCGGGGTCGGCCGCGGCGGCGATCTCGCGCACCGTGGCAGGCCAGGTGCGGGCCTCGTCGCCCCACAGGCGCACCTGCAGCCGACCGCTTCGGCCCTGCAGCGCGCGCATGGCTTCGGCGCGGTCCTCCGGCACCGCGAACCAGGCCTCGCGCGGGCCGTCGTGGGCCACGCGCAGCACGGGCGTGCCGGCGGCCAGCACCATGCCCGGCTCGGCCTCCACCGCCGTGACCACGCCACTCACGTCTGCCGTGAGCGCGGCGTAGCCCGACTGGTTGGCCTGGACGCCCAACTGCGCCTGCGCCTGCTCGGCAGCCGCGCGTGCGCTCTTCACGCCCGCCTCGCGCCGCTCGAGTTCGGCGCCGCTGATGAAGCCCTGCTCGCGCAAGGCGACGAAACGCTTGAAGTCGCTTTCGGCCACCTCGAGCTGGGCGCGGGCCGAGGCAACCGCGGCGCGCGCGGCCTCCTGGCCGAGCTGGAGATCCTGCGGGTCCAGCCGCGCGAGCATCTGCCCGGCCCGCACGGCCTGGCCAGCATCGGCGCGGCGCTCCACGAGCTTGCCGCCGACGCGAAAGGCCAGGCGCGACTCCACGCGGGCGCGCACCTCCGCAGCGTACTCCTGGGCGCTGGCTCGGGCGGGCGCACCCACCACCTCCACGCGCACGGCGCGCACGGGCTCCACGGGCGCCGGTTCGCGGCCACAGCCCGACAGGAGCAGCGCTGCCAGCGCGACGGCGACGGCCGAGGCAGAAGACGCATGGGAGGCAGCCAGACCGGCGCAATCCGCCGAGACTCTGGAGACGGCCCCGCGGAGTCGACGGGAGGAAGTACGGTTTGGGCCCATCGCTTGACGCTGTCTAGCCGAGATCGGCTGATGGTAGGAGACCCGGCTTGACAGTGTCAAGTAGTGGGTCCAGAGTGCGAGGCACCATGCCAGCGCCTGTTGCCCGCCTCGCTTCGCAAGCCTCGCCCGAGCCGCTCGAACCGATCGAACTGCCCGAGCCGCCCGCCCTGCGCGGGCGCGTGCTCCAGGCCAGCCGCGAGCTGCTGACAGAGGGGGGCCTGGCGGCGCTCAGCATGCGCGAGGTGGCGCGCCGCTCAGGCGTGACGCACCAGGCTCCCTACCACCACTTTCCGGACAAGGAATCCATCGTGGCGGAGCTCGTCACGCAGGGCTTCGAGGAACTGGCGGCGCGGCTGGCGGGTGCCAACGATCTGGCGACGCCGCAGGGCAGGCGCGCCACGCTGCTGGCCGCCGCCGAGGCTTATCTCGGTTTCGCGATGGAGGAGCCGGCCGTGTTTCGGCTGATGTTCCGGCCCGAGCTGTGCCAGGCAGCGCGATTCCCGCAGGCGCGCGAGGCGGCCGAACGCGCGCACGGGGAACTGCAGCGCCTCGTGCGCACCGTCCACGGCGGCGCCTACGACGAGGCCCTGGCCAGCCTGCACTGGGCCCACGTGCACGGCCTGGCCTGCCTGGTGCTCGACGGCCCGCTGGAGCACCGCGTGGGCGGCGAGGCCGAGCGCCGGGCGCACCTGCGCGAGGTGACGCAGCGGTTCGTGGGGATGGTGCTGGGTTGAAGAAGGCGAAGGCGAGCCTGCGGGTCGCGACGGACAGTGCGGATGCGCTTGGCACTGGCCCATGGCCGATGGCCGATGGCGAGAAGACCGAAGTGCCTGTCCTTTGTGGCGGTGGCACGAGCGGCCGCCTTCAGTCGATCACAAGACCTCGGCACAGAAGACGGCAGGCGTGGTGATGCGCACCCGCCCGATGGTGCCGAGTTGCAGCAGGCCCGCACGGTGGTCACCCGTGACCAGGAAGTCCGCTTCGCCAGCGTCTGCCATGGCCAGCAGAAAAGCATCTGCCGGGTCTTGCACCGAGACGCCGGGCGGAATCGCCGGCAGGGTCTCCAGGACGACCGCGCGCTGCAGGTTGTTGACCATCGTGCCGATGCGGTGGGCCGGCAGGATGCGCTTGAGCTTCGGGTAGCGGCTGACTCGGCGAAGCTCATCGAGCTGTACCGTCGATGTGACGAGCTCAAAGCGACGCAGGCGCCAAGCCCGGTAGATGAGGTCCGGCGTGCCGTAGGGAGAGATCAGCGCGCCGAGCAGGACGTTCGTGTCCAGGATGACGCGCATGGGCCGCACGCCCTCTTCAGTGGCTGCGCCGGGCCCAGTCCACCGCCTCGTCGATGAGGTCGTTCAGTTCCGCTTCCCCCACGCTCGCCGCGGCGGCCTTGGCCTGCTCGGCTGCGCGCTCCAGCAGGAAGGCACGCACGGCATCTTCTATGAAGCGCGAAAGGTCGCCCTTGCGGCCGCCGCCCTGCGCAGCGATGAACATGCGCACCGATTGGTCGACCTCCGGTGATACGGCGATGTTCCAGCGAACCGTGGTCATGGTGCGGCCCTCAATCTGTGCTTGGGTGGATCGGTGTATAAGTGTTTATCTTACGCGCAATGGCTGGAACGCCGGGAATCCAGCCACGGATCTGCGGGGTCAGGCGTGCATCGCCCGTTTGCCACCCATCACGGCATTCCCCGCTCCCCCTTCACCTTCGCGCTCAGCCCCGCCACCAGCCCCACATCGGTACTGGCCGCGCTCCAGCGCAGGTCACGCCAAGGCCGGTATTCCGGCGACTCGTACCAGCCACGAAAGGCCTCGCCGGAGGGCCAGCGGTGCATGACGATGCGCCGAGGTGTCCAGTCGCCCTCGATCACCTGATGCCGGCCTCCCGCGGCGAGGAACACGCCCCCGCCCGCGCGCAGCCCCGGCATGTGGCCCTGCACGTAGCGCCCGAAGGCTGGCCCGTCGCGCACCTCCACGTCGATGACGGCAAAGGCCGGAGCCTCGGCGGGCATCGGGTCGGCCCCGGCCACGCCCTGCACCAGCACCACGTGCGCGCTCGACGCGGCGTGGCGCAGGCGCTTCCAGGGCGCGTAGGCCGCGCCCTCGTACCAGTCGAGGAAGGTGCGTGCATTGGGCCACTGGTGGATCACCATCAGCCGGTTGGGCCAGGCGCCCTCCACCGTCTGTGGCCGTGCGCCGGCCACCACGAAGCTGCCGCCCGCGGCCGCGATCGTGGGCGTATGGCCAGCCACGTACTCGCCGAAGGCCTTGCCGTCACGCACCTCGATGCGAACGATCGAATAGGCGGGCTGGTCGGTCCAGGGGCGCGGCTCGGGGCTCGGGGCCGCTTGGGCGTAAACGCTTGGGCTGGCGCTCATGCCCAGGATGATGGGGGTGGCGGCGAGGAAGCCTCGCCGGTCGATCGGGTGAGCTTCGTTCAAATCGGGCGCTCCTGATGGGTTGAGCTGCTGGTGGGGAAGGAGGATCGAAGGGCCTGTCGGGACAGGGTTCATGGTTTGCGTCCGGTGCCTTGCACCAACCCCCTTTGTGCTGCGAAGCGGCAGGCGAAGGCCTCGTAGGGCGTCGGCGCGCGCCCGAGCAACAGGGCCAACACACGCGAACTGCCACCTGGC
>JBJTVI010000033.1:0-2275 GCA_046081145.1 Rubrivivax sp. | reverse complement strand
GCCTGCGCTGCAGCGCCTGCTGCCCGGCGTGCCCGTGGTGGCGGAGGAGGCCATGGCGGCGGGCCATGCGCCCCAGGAGGACGCGCTGGCCAGGCACGGCCGCTTCTGGCTCGTGGACCCTCTGGATGGCACGCGCGAGTTCCTCGCCCGCAACGGCGAGTTCACCGTGAACATCGCGCTCGTGCAGCAGGGCACGCCCGTGCTGGGCGCAGTGCTGGCGCCTGCTGCCGCACCCGGCGGGGTGCTCTACCTCGGGGTCGTGGGTCAGGGTGCGTGGCGCAGCCTGGGTGAGGGGGCGCTCGTGCCGATCCACGTGCGCCCCGAACCCATCGAGGGCCTGACCCTCGTGAGCAGCCGCTCGCACGGCGACGAGGCGGCGCTGGCTGCCTTCGTGGCGCAGCACCTGCCCGGCCGGCGCATGGCCTCGCCCCGCACGGCCGGCTCTTCGCTCAAGTTCTGCCTGCTGGCCAGCGGCCAGGCCGATCTCTACCCCCGGCTGGGCCGGACCATGGAATGGGACACCGCCGCCGGCCACGCCGTGCTCGCCGCCGCGGGCGGCCAGGTGCTCACGCTCGAGGGTGGGCCGCTGCGTTATGGCAAGCCGGGGTTCGAGAACCCCCACTTCGTGGCCTGGGGCTCGGGGCGGGTGGCTTAGCTGGTTCGGCCGACCAGGTGGCCAGCGCCTCATCCGCCGAGCATCCCCCGCTCCTGCAGCCAGGCCACGATGCGCTGCGCGGCCTCCTCGGGCGTGCCGCTGGCGGTGTTCAGGCGCAGCTCGGGCTGCTCGGGTGCCTCGTAGGGAGCATCGATGCCGGTGAAGTTCCTGAGCTCGCCGCGCCGGGCCTTGCGGTACAAGCCCTTGGGGTCGCGCGCTTCGGCCACCTCCAGCGGTGCATCCACGTGCACCTCGATGAACTCGCCTTCGGCAAAGCGGCCGCGCGCCATCGCGCGCTCGGCACGGTAGGGGCTGATGAAGGCCGTGAGCACGATCAGGCCGGCATCGGTCATGAGGCGGGCCACCTCGGCGATGCGGCGGATGTTCTGCACCCGGTCTTCCGGGGTGAAGCCCAGATCGCGGTTCAGGCCGTGGCGCACGTTGTCGCCGTCGAGCAGGTAGGTGTGGCGGCCGCGCGCGTGCAGGGCCTTTTCCACCAGGTTGGCGATCGTGCTCTTGCCCGAGCCGGAGAGCCCCGTGAGCCACACCACGCAGGGCCTCTGGCCCTTGAGGGCCGCGCGCGCGGCCCGGTTCACTTCGTGCGCGTGCAGGTGGATGTTGTGGGCGCGGCGAAGCGCAAAGCGCAGCATCCCTGCGCCAGCCGTGCGGTGGCTCATGCGGTCGATGAGGATGAAGCCGCCCGTGTCGCGGTTGGCCGCATACGCGTCGAAGGGCACGGGCCTGTCCAGGCTGAGCTTGCAAGCAGCGATCGCGTTGAGCTCCAGGCGCCGCGCGGCCACGTGCTCGAGGGTGTTGACGTTGAGCTGGTGGCGGATGTCGGTGATGGAGGCGCTCACGGTGTTCGTGCCGAGCTTGAGCCAGTAGGAGCGCCCGGGCAGCAGCGGCTCGTCGTCCATCCAGACCAGGGTGCAGTCGAACTGGTCGGCCACCTCGGCGGGGGCGCTGGCGGCCGCGATCATGTCCCCGCGCGAGACATCCACCTCGTCGGCCAGCACGAGCGTCACGGCGTCTCCGGCCACTGCCTCGGGCAGATCGCCGCCTTGGGTCACGATGCGCGCCACCGTGCTCTCGCGCCCGGAGGGCTGCACGCGGACGCGCTCGCCCACGGCCACGCGGCCGCCCGCGAGCGTACCGGCAAAGCCGCGGAAAACCAGGTCCGGCCGGTTCACCCACTGCACCGGAAAGCGCAGCGGGCCGGCCTGCGCGCGCGTGCGGTCCACCGGCACCGTCTCGAGCCAGCCCATGAGGGTGGGGCCCTGGTACCAGCGCATGGCTGCACTCGTCTCGGTGATGTTGTCGCCCTTGAAGGCCGACATCGGCACGAAGGTGATGCTCTCGAAGCCCAGGCCCTCGGTGCCGAGCGCACCTGCAAGCGTGGCAGCGAAGGCGCGGTAGTCCTCCACGATGCGGTCGTGCACGCCGCGCGCGTAGCCCACCAGGTCCATCTTGTTGATGGCCACGAGCACGTGGCGGATGCCCAGCAGGTGCACGAGCGTGCTGTGGCGGCGCGTCTGCGTGAGCACGCCCTTGCGCGCATCCACCATCAGCACGGCGGCATCCGCCGTGGAGGCACCGGTGACCATGTTGCGCGTGTACTGC
>JBJTVI010000032.1:0-5366 GCA_046081145.1 Rubrivivax sp. | reverse complement strand
GGCCTGAGGGCCTGAGGGCCTGAGGGCCTGAGGGCCGGAGTGCCGGCTGCCGTCGGCCTGGGCCTGCAGCGATTCGTGTCGGGCCGGGGCCACGGTGCCCCCACCGCCCGCACCGCCCGCGCCGCCTTCAACCAGCCTGTGCAGCCTGCGCGGCCCGCTCCCCTGAGGCGGGCGGGCGGGAAACGAGCCACAGCCCCGCGAACGTCAACGCCCCGTTGAGCACGAGCAGCTCCAGCCCGATCTCGTAGCCGCCGAACCAGGCGCGCTGGTTCAGGTCGATGACCGCGCACAGCAGCGGCGCGGCCAGCGCCACCACCGGCACGAGGCCATCGCGCACGACCCGGCGCGTGAAGAGGCCGAACGCGTAGAGCCCCAGCAGCGGCCCGTAGGTGTAGCCCGCGATCTTGAGGATGAGGCCGATCATGCTCGGGTCGTCCACGGCCCGAAAGGCGAGCACCAGTGCCAGGAAGAGCGCTGCGAAGCCCAGGTGCACGCGCTGGCGGATGCGGCGCTTCTTCGCCTCGTCCCAGTCCTGGCGGTCGTTCATGCGCATGAGGTCGATGCAGGTGCTGGAGGTGAGCGCGGTGAGCGCCCCGTCGGCGCTCGGGAAGAGCGCCGAGATCAGCGCCACGAAGAAGACGAGCTGCACCCACGCGGGCAGCTGCTGCATCACCACCGCCGGGAAGAGCCGGTCACCGCGCTCGGGCATGCCCACCTGCTGCGCCAGCAGGTGCAGCAGCCCGCCCAGGTAGAGAAACAGCGCCACCACCGTCAGCAGCACCAGCGACAGCACGATCACGTTCTTCTGCGAATCTCGCTGCGTGCGCACCGAGATGCTCTTTTGCATCATCTCCTGATCCAGCCCCGTCATCGCGATGGTGATGAAGGCGCCGGCCACGATCTGCTTGATCCAGAAGGTGCGGCTCATGGGGTCAGTGCCGAAGACGGTGGAAAGCCCCGCCTCGCCGATGCGTGCCAGGCCCTCGCCCGCGCCGAGGTCCAGCCGCCCGAGCAGCATCCCGGTGCACACCAGCAGCCCGCCCACCATGCAGGCGGTCTGCAGCGTGTCGGTCCACACGATCGTCTTCACGCCCCCCTCGTAGGTGTAGAGCACGATCATCAGCACCAGCACCGCCGCCGTGAGCCAGAAGGGCACGCCGAAGGCGTCCAGGATCAGGTCCTGCAGGATGCGCACGACGAGGTACAGCCGCGCCGTGGCGCCGAGCGTGCGCGACAGGATGAAAAAGCCCGCCCCGGTGCGGTGCGAACGCGACCCGAGCCGCTCGGCCAGGAAGCCGTAGATCGAGGTGACCTGCGTGCGGTAGTACAAAGGCAGCAACACGAAGGCCACGACGAGGTAGCCCAGCACGTGCCCGAGCACGATCTGCAGGTAGGTGAAGCCGTTGGCGCCGACGAAGCCCGGCACGCTCACGAAGGTCACGCCCGACAGCGACGTGCCCACCATCCCGAAGGCCACCAGGCCCCAGTGGCTGCGACGGCTGCCGATGAAGAAGTCGGCGCTGTTGGCGCCGCGCGAGGTGCGCCAGGCCACTGCCAGCAGCAGCGCGAAGTAGCCGAGCACGACGGCCAGCAGCACGGTGGGAGACATGGCCGGGCGCTCTCTTGCGGGGTTTCAGGTGGCGGGCGTGGGTGCCGGCCGCAGCGGCAGCCCAGCGGCCTGCGCCGCCAGCGTGCCCACTTCCTCGTAGATGGCCACGATCGACTCGCGGGTGCGCGGGTGCACGCGGTTGGACAGCAGCACGTGAAAGGCCCCCGAGGCGCGGTCGATCCACAGCGCGCAGCCCGTGAAGCCGGTGTGGCCGGCACTGCCTTGCGGGTAACGCGCCCCGCGGGCGCGCGAGAAGGTGGATTCCACGTCCCAGCCCAGCGAGCGGCGGTCGGCCAGCGCCGGCGGGCTGGCCACCGCGAGCATGCGCGCCACGGCCGCCTCGGAGAGCACGCGCGCGCCGTCGAGCTCGCCCCCGCGCACGATCATGCGCGCAAAGCGCGCCAGGTCGGCCACGGTGCTGAACAGGCCCGCATGCCCGGCCACGCCGCCCATGCGTCGGGCCGTGGGGTCGTGCACGCGGCCGCGCAGCATCGTCGCCCCGGGCTCGACAGAGGAGCCCCCGGCCACGGGCGAATCGCTCCACTCGGTGGGCACCAGGCGCGCCAGCGGGTGGCGCTCCAGGGGCAGGTAGCCGCTGTCGCGCATGCGCAGGGGCACGAAGATCAGCTCCTGCACCAGCCCCTCGAGCGGGCGCCCGGCCGCGCCCGCGGCAATCTCGCCCAGGAGGATGAAGTTCACGTCCGAGTAGCGAAAGAAGGTGCCCGGGGCGTGCGTGGGCACGCTCGCGCAGGCCCGCTCGCGCGCAGCCTGCGCACCTTGCCAGGGCTGGGCGAGCGACAGGCTCGCGGGCAGGCCCGAGCTGTGCGTGAGCAGGTGGCGCAGCGTGATGGCCTGCCCGCCCGTGAACTCGGGCAGGTGCCGGCGCACGGGGTCTTCGGGGCGAAGCAGCCCCTCTTGCATCAGCCGCGCCACCACGGTGGCCGTGCACACCACCTTGGTGAGTGAGGCGCAGTCGTACACCGCGCCCTCCTCCAGCGGCTCGGGCGCAGGCTCCCGGGCGCGCTGCCCCACAGCGCGGCGCCAGGAGGCTGCGCCCCGCTCCACATGCACCACCGCACCGGGCATCCAGCCCTCGGCCACCCCGCGTGCGAGCGCAGCCTGCAGCCGCTCGAGCACCTCAGCGTCCAGCGCTGCCGCGGGCACGGGCTCGCCTTCGGCGGGTGCGGCGGGTGCGGGCGGTGCGGCCGGTGCGGCGGGCTGCCCACCCGGGGCTTGGGCGTGCGCGCCGCTCACCCGCGCGCCCCCGAGCGCGGCCAGTGCCTGCAGCCAGGCCCGGCGCGACCAGCCCGCGCGCGGCTCGTCCCGGCAGGGGGGGTCCGGGGCGTAGCCGCGCCCATCGAGCGGAGCCGTCCCCAGCAGGCGGGGGCGGTGCGAGGCAGGGTCCGATGGCACGACGGGATCACGCGAGGAGGGGCGGGGAGCCAACGAGCAGGGGATGGCAGGGCCTGGCAGGAGCGCCAGGCAACGAGCGGGAGGCGCCACAGCCAGCATAGCGGGGCGCGCGCCTGGCCGCCTCGCCGCAAACCTCCATCGGCGCACCCCTTGGGCCGTGCTACATTCGTCATATGCGTTCGACCGTACGCCCCTTTTACTTTGCGTACTTTTGGTTCTCGTGCCGCCCGGCGGCTGGAGAGGACAACGCCTAAGCGAAAGCGAAGCGCCCGAACCAGACAAACCGCCGGCAGCCCCGGCGGTTTTTTCGTTTCCGGGCCCCTGAAACGAAGACCCTGCGCCACCTGACGCCTACCCCGAGGAGAACCCCGATGCCGCACCGCTCAGCCCCTGCCGCTGCCGAGGACTGGTATGCGCACACCGAAAAGACGAGCCGCATCGACGACCAGCGCATCAAGCAGGTGACGCCCTTGCCGCCTCCCGAGCACCTGATCCGCTTCTTTCCGATCGCAGGCACCCCGGTGGAGCAGCTCGTGGGCGACACGCGCCAGGCCGTGCGCCGCATCCTGCAAGGCTCGGACGACCGGCTGCTCGTGATCATCGGCCCGTGCTCGATCCACGACCCGGCCGCTGCCATCGAGTACGCGCGGCGGCTCAAGGCCGAGCGCACCCGGCACGCCGAGACGCTGGAGGTCGTCATGCGCGTGTACTTCGAAAAGCCCCGCACCACCGTGGGCTGGAAGGGGCTGATCAACGATCCGTACCTCGACGAGAGCTACCGCATCCACGAGGGCCTGCGCATGGCGCGCCAGCTGCTGCTGGAGATCAACCGGCTGGGCGTGCCCGCCGCGGGCGAGTTCCTCGACACCATCAGCCCGCAGTACATCGCCGACCTCGTGAGCTGGGGTGCCATCGGCGCGCGCACCACCGAGAGCCAGGTGCACCGCGAACTCGCCTCGGGCCTGTCGGCGCCGATCGGCTTCAAGAACGGAACGGACGGCAACATCAAGATCGCCATCGACGCGATCCAGGCCGCTGCCCGCCCGCACCACTTCCTGTCGGTGCACAAGAACGGCCAGGTGGCCATTGTCGACACCGCCGGCAACCCCGATTGCCACGTCATCCTGCGCGGCGGCAAGGCCCCCAACTACGACGCATCGAGCGTGGCCGCGGCCTGCCGCGAGATCGAGGCGGCCAAGCTGCCGTGCCGGCTGATGGTGGATTTCAGCCACGCCAACTCGAGCAAGCAGCATCAGCGCCAGACTGAGGTGGCGCGCGAGGTCGCGGCGCAGGTGGCTGCGGGCAACCGCTGCCTCTTCGGCGCCATGGTGGAGAGCCACCTCCAGGGCGGCGCACAGAAGTTCAGCCCCGGCAAGGACGACCCGGCGCGCCTGGCCTACGGCCAGAGCATCACCGATGCCTGCATCGGCTGGGATGACTCGGTGCGGCTGCTCGAGACGCTGAGCGAGGCGGTGAGGCAGCGGCGCGCGGGGTGAGAGGCAGGCACGGGGGCATCGCACCCAGCCCGCCCACCGGGTGCGGCTGCGGCGAGGCGACGCCGCTGTCCGTCGGCCTTCAGTCGACCTTCAGTCGGCCTGCTGCGCCAGCCGCTGGCTGCGCCAGTAGACGTCGTCGCCCCCGCGCCCGTCGAGGTTGGCGCGGTTGAGCACGCGCGCGAGCACGAAGAGCAGATCCGACAGGCGGTTCAGGTACTGGCGCGGCGCCTCGTGCACGGCCTCCCGGGTGGCCAGGGTGACGAGCGCGCGCTCGGCGCGCCGGGCCACCGTGCGGCTCACGTGGGCCAGCGCGGCGCTGCGCGTGCCCCCGGGCAGGATGAACTCCTTCAGGCGCGGCAGCTGCGCGTTGTAGTGCGCCAGCGACCCGTCGAGGTGCGCGACCGCCTCGGTCTTCAGCAACGCGTAGCCCGGAATCGACAGCTCGCCGCCGAGGTTGAAGAGCTCGTGCTGCACCGTCACGAGCAGCTCGCGCACGTCCTCGGGCAACGGCTCGGCCAGCAGCACCCCGAGCGTGGAATTGAGCTCGTCGACCTCGCCCATCGCGTGCACGCGCAGGTGGTCCTTGGGCACGCGCGAGCCGTCGCCCAGTCCCGTGGTGCCGTCGTCGCCGGTGCGCGTGGCGATCTGGGTGAGGCGGTTGCTCATCGGTGCGGGTACGAGGTGATCGGGTCGGGAGGGCCGGCGATGGTAGCAGCGAGGGCCCGCGCGCACGGCCTTGCTCCTAGAATCACCTGCCGGCTCGCGGTTCACGGACCTCGGACCACGGACCACGGACCACGGACCACGGATCACCCCACAGGGCGCCGCGTGCGCGCGCAGCCCTCGCC
>JBJTVI010000031.1:0-3639 GCA_046081145.1 Rubrivivax sp. | reverse complement strand
GGTGGCGGTGGTGCCGCTGGCCCAGTCGGTGGCGGCGCCGGCCGGCCTGTTCGCCGGTGGGGCCACCCTCAGGATGGTGGCGGTGGAGGCTCTGGCGGACGGCGCGGTCTGGGTGCTCGAGCGCGCAAGCGACGGCCAGCGCGCCAGCGTGCGAGTGGCCGAGGCCACGGCTCCGGGAGCCCCGGTGCCCATGGCCACCACCGTCACGGTGGCCGCCCTCAGCACGGGCTGGATCCTGTCGGCGGGCGGGCGCGCCCTGTGCTTCATCCCCAATGTCGTCGGCCGCGCACTGCTGCATCAGGAGCGGGTGACCCTGTGAGGGACCGCAGCCCCCCGCGGGTGCGCACCTCACTGCGGGCGCTGCTGCCGCCGTGGCCGCTGCTGCTGCCTCTGCCGATGCCCCCGCCCGAGTCAGCCGAGGCCTGACCCCGATCCCTCACGGGCTCAGGGAACGAGCCAGCGCGCCTGGCCGCGTGCGTCCACCTCTGCAC
The DNA here is from genome assembly GCA_046081145.1 of Rubrivivax sp. GTDB lineage: Bacteria > Pseudomonadota > Gammaproteobacteria > Burkholderiales > Burkholderiaceae_C > Rubrivivax. Next base: position 3,148 of record JBJTVI010000031.1, on the reverse strand, counting down.
GGCGAGGGCCGCTGTGGCGGTGCAGTTCCAGCCAGTCGAGCGACTCCACCTTCGCGCGGAGCACGGCGAGCTGGTGGGTGTCTTGGCCGCCCTGCACGGGATCGGGCACGGCCGTGCCCGGGGGCAACCGCGAGAGATAGTCCCGTGCGCCGGGCTGCCCAGCCACGCGCGCCCAGGCCGCCTGCACCCGCGGGCCGGTCTCTTCCACCTCGATGCGCACCTGCGCGCGCAGCTGCCAGCTCAGGCGCGCGCACCAGAAGACGAGCATCCCGCGCCCGTCGGCACGCAGCTGCGCCACCTTGGGGCTGCGGCGGTCGGTGAAGCAGACGAGTTCACCCGATGCGGGGTCGGCGCCTCGTAGCACCACCGTTCGCGCCTGCGGCGCACCCTGCGCATCGACCGTGGCCAGCACCGGCAGCCGCCAACCATGGTGGCGATCGTGGCCCGCCCGCACGAGCTCGGCCCACAGCCGCTCGGGAAGCTCGTGCAAGGCGGGTGCGGGCGGCGGGCTCATCGCCAGGCGAATGCGGGCTGGTCGAAGTGGGCCACCCGCGTGGGGCGCCCCAGCAGCAGCCACTCCCGAAACTGGTAGAGGAAGGCCGCCGTGGGCGCCGCGACCCAGGCCGAACCCAGGGGCATGCGCAGCACCGGATGCTCCGCGCCCCGCACGTGGTTGAGGATGGGGGCCTCCGCGCGCAGCAACTCCTGCCACGGGATGCGGTGGATGCTCTGCACCTCGCCAGGCTGCGCCCGCATCCCGTGCGCCGCGCCCGCCCACACCACCACGGGCGTGATCAGGTAGCCCGACCGCGTGGCGTAGTCATCCAGCCGCCCGAGCACATCGCCGGGGTGGCAGGCCAGCCCCACCTCCTCGTGCAGTTCGCGCAGGGCCGCCTCTTCGGGGGTCTCGTGGGCATCTAGCCGCCCTCCGGGCATCGCCCACTGCCCGGCGTGCGCACGCAGCGTGGCCGCCCGCCGCGTGAGGACCAGGGCCGGGTCGTCGCTCCAGTGCGCGTGGGTCGGCAGGTCGGGCAACCCCGCGCCCAGGCCCGCCTGCGTCACGACCACGGCCACGGCGGCGCGGCGCCTGTCGCCGGCGGGAAGCGGGCACACCGGCACGCGCACCAGGCGCTCGACCAGCCACGCGCGCAGGGCCTCGCCTCGGGGCCAGTGGCCGTCCGCCCGGGCGTCGCCGGCAGCACAGACCGTCATGTCCAGGGTGGTCTCGTTGCACGCATGCGTGCTCCAGGCTGCCTAGGCGCGCGGGTCTGCCGGGTCTGCCCCAGCCGCCCCGGCTGGCTGTCCGGCCAGCCGATGCTCGGCCAGATCGTTCCACACCTCCTGGTGCACCAGCAGCCCCTCCACGACGAGAAAACGATCGATGAACCGGATGCCCTCGAAGGGCGCGCCGTCCGGCCACTGGCCGTGCAGCGTCCCGTGCACGTAGACCACCGTGCCTTCGCTCGCGTAGCACTCGTCGATCCGTGCGATGTGCTTGCCCACGCGGCGGTAGCGCGCGGCGCTGCGCTCGACCAGGGCCTCGAGGCTCGCGGGCTGCACACCCCCCGGAAACACCATCGTGAAAGCAGGCGAAAGAAAGCTGCGCGCGCGCGCCAGATCGCGCGCCTCCATCGCCTGCAGAAAGCCCTGCACGAGCTCGCCGGCCACCGGCAGCGCCGCACGGCCCTCGGTCATCACGCGGCCATCTCGCCGGTACGTGACGGCCTCGTGCACATAGGTGGTGGTGCCAGCCTCGGGGCTTGCAATGGTGGCGCGCAACGCCGCGCTCACGCGCGCGACGAGCCGCTCGCGCACCTCGGCCGGGTAGCCGGGCAGCAGGGTGATCTGGGTGATGGGCATGGGGGCGCACCTCGTCGGCAGAGCCGGGCCGGACGATGGTGCCACAGCCGCTCGGCCACGCCGTGTCGGCGGCGCGATGCTGCCGCCCGTGCGGGCCCGCCGCAGCGGCGCAGCGCGCCCAAGGCGCCCCGCAAAGGCACCGCTACAGCACCGCCTCGATCAGCACGGGGCCGCGCTGCGTCATCGCCGCGCGCCACGCCTGCACGAAGGTGGCGGCCGTGGCCACGCGGCTCCCCGACACCCCCATGCCGCGCGCGAGCGCGAGCCAGTCGAGCTCGGGCCGGTCCAGCGTCAGCATGTCGGTGGCACGCTGGCCCGGCACACCCGCGCCCACGCCCGCGAACTCGCCGCGCAGGATCTGGTAGGCCCGGTTGGCAAAGACCACCACCGTCACGTCCAGACCCTCGCGCGCCATCGTCCACAGCGCCTGCAGCGTGTACATCGCGCTGCCGTCGCCCGTGAGCGCGATCACCTTGCGCTCGGGCGCGGCGATGGCCGCACCCACGGCTGCCGGCAGCGAGAAGCCGATGGAGCCGCCCATGCCCGTGAGCCAGTCGTGCGGGGCAGCCGCGCGCGTGGCGCGGTCGAAGGCCCGGCCGGAGGAAACGGCCTCGTCGAGCACGATCGCGTGCTCGGGAATGAGCGCCGCGAGCAGCTCGCCCATCAGGACGGGCGTGAGCGCCTCCTCGGTCTCGCGCGGGGCAGCCACGGCACGCTCGACCACCGGCACCGCGGCGTGTCGTGCGCCAAGCCCTTCTGCCAGCGCCTCCAGCGCCTGGGCCGGGTCCTGCTCGGGCGTGGCCAGCACCGTGAAGGGGGTGCCCGGTGCTGAGAGCCTCCCCGGCTTGCCGGGGTAGGCGAAGAAGGCCACCGGCTCGCGCGCGCCCACGAGCACGATGTGCCGGTACGGCGCCAGCGCGGCCAGCGCCGGCTCCACCACGTAGGGCACGCGCGGCACGGCCACGCGCCCCGCACCACGCTCGATGCGCGGGCCGTAGAACTCCGACATCACGGCGCAGCCCGTGGCCGCCTGGATGCGCCCGGCCCACTGCGTGGCGCGCGCGCGCAGGGCCTCGCCGCCCAGCAGCAGCAGCGTGCCCGCGCCGTCGGCGCGCAGCGCCGTGGCGGCCGCACGCACGGCCGGGTCTTCGACGGGTGCGTGTTCGGCACGCGGCACCCGCCCGAGAGCCGGTGATGGAACGCCCGCCTCGCTCCACGCGAGGTCGGCAGGCAGCGTCAGCGTGGCGATGCGCCCCGGACGCGCGCGCGCCTGCACCACGGCCTTGCG
>JBJTVI010000030.1:0-3108 GCA_046081145.1 Rubrivivax sp. | reverse complement strand
GGTGAAGCCGCGGTCCAGCATGCCCTTGAGGATGGGCACGGCGCGCAGCACGGCAAAGACGTTGGGCACGTTCGCCAGGGCACCGATGTTGAGCTGCGAGGCCAGCACGTGCACGTGGCAGTCGATCAGGCCCGGCATCAGCACCCGTCCTCGCGCGTTGATGACGCGGGCGCCAGCGGTGTCCACGGGGCGGTCCGACACGGACGTGATCTTCGCGCCTTCGATGCGGACGAAACGGTCCTTCAGCAGCGCGCCGGCGGCGGCGTCCAGCAGGTCGGCGTGTTCGAAGACGATCATGGTCAGGGGACTCTAAGCGGGGTGTGGCAGGTCGGTGTGTGCGGCCGGGATGGGTTGAAGCCTTGCGGTCAGGGTGGGCTGATGCCCTGCGGCCTCAGGCTTGTGGCTTCGGTATGGCCCGCGGCTTGCCATCCTTGTCGATGGCCACGTAGGTGATGCGCGCCTCGGTTACCTTCACCACCTGCGGGTTCGCCGGGTTGCGCTCGGCAAACACCTCCACGTGCACCGTGACGGAGGTGGTGCCCACGCGCAGTACCTTGGCGTAGAAGCTCAGGAGGTCGCCCACCGAGACGGGCTGCTTGAAGAGCACCTCGTTGACGGCCACCGTGGCGATGCGGCCGCGCGCGATGCGCGCAGGCAGCACGGCACCGGCCAGGTCGAGCTGCGCCAGGATCCAGCCGCCGAAGATGTCGCCGTTGGCGTTGGCGTCGGCGGGCATCGGCATCACGCGCATGACCAGTTCGCGCCCGTCGGGCAGGGCGGGTGCGGACAGGCGCGGTGGTGCGGCAAGGGGCTCGGCGGCAGGCATGTCGGAAACTTCCTCGGAGCGGGGGGCAGCTGGGCGGCGGGGCGGCGGGGCAGCGAGGCGTGTCGGGTGGCGTCGGCAGGGATAATCTACCAATGTCCTGGTCCGAGCGCCTGTGGTCCCTGCTCCCGGGAGGCGCCGCCGACCAAGCGGCCCTCGCTGCCGGGATCGCTGCGCACCCCGCAGCCCGGGCGCGCGCGCTGCTGGAGCTGCAGGAGCGGCTGCGACGGCTCGAGGCCCTCTTCGAGATCGACCGCATCCGCACCGAGGAGGTCGACGTGGCGGCGGTGGCCGACTACTACGCTGCCTGCCACGATGCCTACCGCAAGTACCACTCGGCCGAGGGCGCGGTGCACATGGCGCTCAACGAGGACGGGCGCTTCGATGCATCGGGCTTCACCGGGCAGCTGCGCCGGCTCGAGGCGGGCTGGGCCGGGCAGGCCCCGCGCGACGTGCTGGAGATCGGCTTCGGCCAGGGCTTCAACCTCGCGTGGCTGGCCACGCGGCACCGCGACACCCGCTTCACGGGGGTGGACCTCACCCCTGCCCACGTGGCGCTGGCGCGCGCCCGCGTCGCCGCGGCGGGCCTGGCCAATGTGCAGCTCCACGAAGCCGATCTGCACCAGCTCCCGCTGCCCGATGCGAGCGTGGACGAGGTCTTCGCCATCGAGGCCTTCTGCCACGCCATCGAGCTGCCGCGCGCGCTGGCCGAGGTGGCGCGCGTGCTGCGCCCGGGGGGGCGCTTCGTGCTCTTCGATGCCTATCAGGCGCGCCCCGCACCGCAGATGGAGCCCGAGCTCGCGCTGGCCGTGGAGCTGGTGGGCCGCGGCATGGCAGTGGGGCGCTGGCAGCAGCACGGGGAGATCCTGCAGGAGGCCGGCCGCGCCGGCCTGGTGCTGCAGCGCGAGGAGGCGCTGGAGGCGCTGGTGATGCCCAGCCTCCAGCGCATCGAGCGCGTCATCCGCGCCGTGATCCGCGTGCCGTGGCTGGCCCGGCGTGCGCTCGCCCGCCGCAGCGCAGCGCGGGGCCGCAACGTGCTGGCCGGCTACCTGATGCATCCGGTGACGGCGCTGGGCGGGCTCGTCTACCGTCACCTCGTGTGGAGCCGGCCCGCCAGCCTGCAGGCCGCGCCGCTCGCCGGACTCACGTACGCTGCATCCGCTGCATCCGGTGCATCCGGTGCATCCGCTGCATCCCCCGCCACCAGCCTGCCCCAGGTGCCGGGGACCTCTTCATGAGAGGCCTGGCCCACGGCGCGCCCGAAGCCGGCGCACCGGCTGCGGCCGGCGCGCGACGCGGAGACTGGGCCACGCTGGCCCGCGTGCTGCCCTACCTGTGGCGCTACCGCTGGCGCGTGGGGCTGGCGCTGGGCTTCCTCGTGGCAGCCAAGCTTGCCAACGTGGGCGTGCCGCTGCTGCTCAAGCAGCTGGTGGACGCGCTGGCGCTCCAGCCCGGGGACGCGCGGGCGCTCATCGTGGTGCCGGCGGGGCTCATCGCGGCCTACGGGCTGCTGCGTCTTTCGACCTCGCTCTTCACCGAGCTGCGCGAGCTCGTCTTTGCCAAGGCCACCGAGGGCACGGCGCGCACGCTGAGCCTGCAGGTGTTCCGGCACCTGCACGCGCTGAGCCTGCGCTTTCACCTCGAGCGCCAGACCGGCGGGATGACGCGCGACATCGAGCGCGGCACCCGCGCGGTGCACTCCCTCATCTCCTACTCGCTCTACAGCATCCTGCCCACCCTCATCGAGGTGGCACTGGTGCTGGGGCTGCTGGCCTGGAAGTTCGACGCCGGCTTCGCGTGGATCACGCTAGGCGCCCTGGCCGTCTACATCGCCTTCACGGTGAGCGTGACGGAGTGGCGCACGCGCTTTCGCCGCGAGATGAACGAGCTCGACTCGGCTGCCCACACCACGGCCATCGACTCGCTGCTGAACTACGAGACGGTCAAGTACTTCAACAACGAGGAGTTCGAGACGCGGCGCTACGACGCGAGCCTGGAGCGGCTGCGCCGCGCGGCGCTCAAGAGCCAGAGCACGCTGTCGCTCCTGAACACCGGGCAGCAGGTGATCATCTCCACGGCGCTGGTGGCGATGCTGTGGCGCGCCACGCAGGGGGTGGTCGACGGCCGCATGACGCTGGGCGACCTGGTGATGATCAACGCCTTCATGATCCAGCTGTACATCCCGCTGAACTTCCTGGGCGTGATCTACCGCGAGATCAAGCAGGCCCTGACCGACCTGGACAAGATGTTCGGCCTGCTGGGCCGGCACCGCGAGGTGGACGACG